>NZ_LZJB01000089.1:0-127534 GCF_001666895.1 Mycobacterium sp. E3298 | reverse complement strand
CGTTATCTAAGCGCTTCTTTGCTGTAGGTAATGGATGTCACTTTGGAGATTTGTCATGGCAACAACATACGAATAGAACCTTAGAAGTACAGTCTTAATTTGATCTTTATTTCGGCAACGTTTTAGTTGTTTGTAGTAGTTTTCAAGTGCATCTTCTAAGTTGAAATCGATCATAGGTAGCATTACTAAAGTTAAATCCTCTGGTTCATCGATCAGAAATTCATATAGAATTTCATCCTCATCGCCATCGTCCATGGGTTCACTTGCCCAATATTCATCTTCTGACATAGGATTATACCTCCACTAGTAAGCAGAGGACTCGCTTCAGCGGTTCATGCTTCATCTTTTTCAATAGAATCAATTTCATGATATGCATTGTAAATGATGTTTTCTAAAGCATCTCGCTTGCCGTTACTATATCCTTCATCATAAATTCTCTTAAGACAACTAAAGATATCGTCATTATTAAATTCACCTGTAATGGAGATGATTTTTTGAATGTAGTCAACAGCAAACATAAGCGTTTCGAATTTATCTTCTCGCTTAATTTTAAGTTCTTTTTCCTTATCCATATGGTTCACTCAAAATCAATTTCAATATAGTGTTCAATCTTGTCATTGCTCTTGAAAATGTGCATCTTTTGAGCAGGTTCAGCAAAGAAGCGCTTAGATAACGCGTAGTCATCTACGCCGATAAGGCTGCTATTTGAAATGACTTTAGTCTTGCCATATTCCTTAACTGTATCGTGATGGATATGACCGCAGAAAACATAACGAGGGACAATACCAAGCATCTGAGGGAGGGTTTTAGCAACGCTTGACACATGGTCTAGATCACCATGGACATAGACATGAGGAGGATTAAATGTATCATCAACAAAGTATCCATCTTGATCACTATAGATGTCTACATTCTTAAAATCACGCAAGCGACTTTCGAGATACCAGGGTAGTATTCGCTCTAAATTCTCAGTGAAAATCGATTCATGCTTATTAGAAATTAATCTAGCGTGATTGCCGATGATATTAATGAATCGAATTTTTCTAAAGTGTTTAGAGAGTTCAGCGACTGATTCGGCGAGATATTCAGATACCACTTGAATTTGTTTGATTACATCTTCACTGGCTTGAACGCGAGTGGATACATGAATTGCTCCAGAAAGGAAGTCACCGAGTGCTCCAATGGTAAGAGTATCAACCTTATGTAGTTTACCGTAGTAAATCACTTTAGAGATGAGTTGTTCAAGTCGAGATTTAAATATCTCTGGGCTATACTTGTTCAGACTATTTGAGAAGTCAGCTCCGTAGTGCCAATCGCTCCAAAGTGTATTTGCTCTAACACCAGTTGTTTCACCTTTGTAGGGGATGAAGGAGAGAGGTTTAACTTGTTCGAGTTCCCTTATTGACTTCGTTACTTCATCTTTGAGGTGTTCAAAACGAGCCTGTTGCCGAACAATGTTACCGAATTCACGTTTTTGGTCCTGAAACTTAACCTTTTCTTTTTGAAGGTTAATGGACGCATCCTGAATCTGATTTAGGTATTCATCATTATCAACGATCCTTTCGGTGATAACCTTGTTCCAACGTTCATACGCTGCATAGTCTTTGCGGTATTTAGACTCCGAGTAGTCATCCTCAATCTCAGGTTGAGAATTCATTAGTTCAGCCACTTTAGTCCAAGTTAGGTCATAAAGCGAGAGAGAGGAACCCAAGCGAATTAGGTACTCGTCAATCGATTCTTCTTGTTTTCTTTGCGTGTCTGGAGTGAGTGTCACTCAATCACTCCTCAATATCGTCGTCACCGTCAAATGGTTGAGCAAGTGACTCGACGGCATCTTCTTCTTTAATTGTGATCGAAATAGGGCGACCATCGAAGTTCTTTAGGATATCGACTAGAGAGTAGTAAGAAGTGGACTCCGTTTTCTTGTCGTATTCAGCAACAACTTGCTTTTGATGATAATAGTCACCTTTTAGTTGATAAGCATGAACCTTCTTAGCCATAGTTTTTTTCTCCCTATTTTTTAAATTTTGTTTTAAAGGATATCAGCAGCCAATTGAGCAAGAGTTGACCGTTCTCCACGTTTTAATGTGATATGTCCAGCAATGTCGTGCTCTTTGAATTTCTCCGTGATATATGTAAGTCCGTTCGAGTACAAGTCTAGGTAAGGATGATCGATCTGGTAAGGATCACCACAGAAAATCAATTTACTGTTTTCACCAACACGAGTCGCTATGGTCTTTGCTTCATGCTGAGTTAGGTTCTGCGCTTCATCAATAATGATAAATTGCTTTGGGATCGAACGTCCACGAATGTAGGTTAGAGCTTCAACTTGAATTTCCCCTTGCAATCCCATAAGAATCCTATCCAGTTCTCCTGGTCTAGTTGCGTTAAATAAAAACTCCAAGTTGTCATAAATAGGCTGCATCCAAGGACGCAATTTTTCTTCCTTCTCTCCAGGAAGATAACCTATATCTTTGCCCATAGGAACGATTGGACGAGCGACCAATAACTTTGTGTATTTATGCTCATCTATCGTCTTCAATAGTCCAGCAGCGAGTGCCTGAAGTGTTTTGCCTGTTCCGGCCTTGCCAGATAACGTAACGAAAGGAACAGCGTCATCCAAAAGTAATTCCAACGCCATCATTTGCTGAACGTTTTTGTGATTGATTCCAAAGATAGGGGAGTTTTGGTCATAATTATATAGAGGGGTAAGCTTATTTTTTACCTTTCTACACACAACACTTTTCTTTTCATTAACATTGGACTTCAATATAAAGAAATGGTTAGGAGGATACTCTTTAAATGGTTTAATGTTTGCTTTAATTGATTTATTTTTGAAGAATTCGTCAATCAATTCATCATCAACTAGCAACTCACTGTATCCCATATATAATTCATCTTCAGAGTCTGCCACTTTATCGTGCTGGTAATCTTCAGCCTTTACAGAGACAATATCCGCTTTGACACGAACAAGAACATCTTTGGAGACGAGTACTGTGTCTGGATTGATCTCTGTTTGCTTTAATGCTACAGCAATAATGGCATTGTCGTTTTTATTATCTTCAAAAGTGCTAAATACTGAAGAGTTAGAATCATGGATGACGACCTTAAGACTTCCGCCATTATCAAGACGGATTCCTTCGTGGAGTGCTCCATATGAACGCAATTCATCTAATTGTCGAGAGACGTATCGAGCATTGCGACCAAGCTCATCCATCAATTTCTTCTTGGAGTCGATCTCTTCTAGGACTACAGATGGGATAATGACCTCGTTATCTCCGAAAGCATATAAAGCGTTTGCGTCACTTAGCAATACGTTTGTGTCTAGCACGTAAGATTTCTTCATATGCTCACATACCTTCTATCTAGGTAGAATAAGAAAGAGGAGGGAAGACCCTCCTCTAGTTAGATTATTTGAATGACTTCTTAACGGAATCAGCAAATTTAAAAGTTGGCTTCTTGCCAGCAGGGATAGCAACTGGTTCGCCTGTTTGTGGATTACGTCCTTCACGAGCTGCTGTTTCTTTGGCTTCAAAGGTGCCCACACCTTGCAGTTGAACTTTTTCTCCATTTTGAAGTACCTCTACAACAATCTCAAATAGTGCCGTTGTCGCTGCATCAACTTGCTTCTTGTCTAGTCCTGTTTTTGTGGAAATTTCCTTAATTAGATCTGGCTTATTCATATTTAAAACTCTCCCTATTTAATTATTGAGTTGAGGGGGACACGACAATCTCTTCCATGTGTACTTTAGTCATCATGCTTCCCTTATAGACTATTAGGATTTTCAAGTGTTTTTTAAAACAGAGTTGAAAACAAAGGGATTTATTATTGATCAGATCCAAAGATGCCGCAAAACATGTTTAAAGTCCCTTGAAAATAAAGAGATAATAGAAAATTCCTATTTGTCCCCACTATTTTTTATTTTTCCTTTTATTCATTCTTTTGTACTCTTTGCGTATTTCCGAAAAGCATTGTTTACAATACTTTATACTGTTGGAAGAACGTACAATACGAGTTCCACATCTTTCGCAAAGAACAGTTGCAGTAGATACATTTCGCTTCAAATTGGCGATCATTATATCTCCAAAGCAACACCAGAGAGTAGTCTTAAAACTGCTGTCTTTATGACCATATAGATATTCAACCAATGTATCGACAACATGGTTAATGTCATGATTCACATCCAGAAGGTTATTTCTAATGTCTCTATACAAGAATGAGAATTCATTCTCGTTATCAGATTGATCAGACATAAACTTCTTTCGTATGTCCAACTCAGAATATGTATCGATTATTTTATTATCTAGTTCCACAGTGATATCAGGATCACTAAGCAGTAACTTATAATCTAACTTGCCAAGATTAGCAGCAACAAAATTCATCCTGGTATTCGGGATTAATCTGTTGAGTCGATTCACGACACTATTATTTATATGTTCAACACCATTATCCAATTTATCTTTAGCATATTTGAAAAAGAAAGGAGTCTTGGCATTTGTGTATCTTGTTATTAGTTCGTTCTTATCTTCCGGTCTTTCTAGTTTAAACAACGTTTTAGCGTAATCTATGACGAAGTTGTTCTCCATGCAAAGCCACTTTATTACATCGAGATTGATATCATCGCTGTTCCATATCTTCGTGATGTCATTGCTTATAACCCCGATGTTACCACCAGTATAAGCCGCCTTTAATCCAGCATAAATGCTTTGTTCATTGATTGATGTTGCGCCAGCCTTAGCCATGTTGTAGTTGAGGGGTACAATATCCTGCATCTCACGTTCAGCAACTGAAACGAGAACCGGATCTGCACAAACCAATGCCTTATCTCCATCATTGTCGAACATAAGGATTTTGGAAATAGGATCGTGACAACTGGTATAGAGCGCCTTAGTGACGAACCATCTACCTTTGCACTTGTCTACAGTGTTGATTCTTACTGCATGTTCTCGATATAGATGGGGGCTACGAAGGCAATCCAATTTTGTCCTGTTAACAAAGAGTCCACAATAAACTTCTCCGTTATCTAGCAGTCCTTTTGGATTAGTGTCCCCCAAGAACAAGAACTCACTAAATGCGAACAGATCTGGTGAGATGAAAGTATACTTGCCATTGATGTCTAACTTACCCGCACGAGCTGCTTTAATTTTACTTTTCTTAACTTGCTTCAGAATTTCCTTGCAGTATGTATCGTTCAGTAATTCGGGGTAGATTTCCAGTGCTTGTTGTATGTAATTCTTATTTTTATTGGACGGAGTGACACCAAGAACTTTTAGCATTGTGTCTTTGTCGCGGCCAATTCGGGTAATATTGTCAATTGTTTCAGTAGCAATGCTTAATAATTCATCGTCAGTCATAGAGGGGAGCGTTTGAAGCATCTGATAATTTAATTTTGCATCAGCAAAGACATCATCCTCTTCGTTACACTTTCCCGCATGGCAACTGTGTAGCCTGTACTTTTCTTTATATTCCTCCCAAGATGAATAGTACTTCCACATTTTGAATTGACTCTTGGTTAGGATGACTTCAATCCCTTCTTTGATGACATCATGCTCTTTCCCGTAAATGTCTTTGACAATGCCAACCTTCGATCCAGGAGTTTTATGTTCCCTTATGAACTTATCGAAAGGGAAGGGGACTAGCAAACCCTTAATCCAAGGTAACCGAATCATAATGCTTTTCTTATTCTTGCGTGGAAGAATCATTCCGCAACCATCAGTATGATTGATAAGAATGTCCATCTCTTGTCGTGTGATCTCATATGTGTTCTCGTCAATGAAATCCACGAGACTGCGTACAGTGGTCTCCATATCCTCAACCACAATTGTTTTATCAATGTTGAATTCGTTCCATTCATCGGTAGCACTATTACATAAGGCAAGATAGGCAAGGTATTTATTAATATTTACTCCACCGTGATTGTTGATATCTTCGATGGTTAATCCGCAACTAAGCGAGAGATAGTGTTTTTCGATCAGACTTTCTCGGATAAAGACAGTCTTTTTAGTTCGGATTTGACCAGCCGAAGCCGTGAAGCATATGTATTTTTCACCTTTTAAATAAAATCCCTTTAGAATCAAATCCTCTAGGATAGAGAAGAAATAAGTCTGGACGACAATGATATCTTCCGACAATGCATCTTGAGGTATTCCAATTGTCCTGGTAAGAACCGAATCAAATACTGAGATAATATTCTTACTCTTTAATGATTCTTCACAGAGAACACGAATATCTTGGTTCTTAGTAAATTCATCATATAATTTTTGCTTCAGAGCCTTAATGCGCGAGTTTATTCGTGTCATACGTTCGATAAGTTTTTCGTCTGCTGCTTTTTCTGTATGTTTCTTGAGTGTCTTTTTGAATAAGTAGGAACGATTTAATTTTCTATGTATAGAGGATTCATATGTATTATAAAAGTGGCTGGTATCAAGACTATAGATGTGAACCTGTCTCTCCAAACTTATCTTACTCGCCTCACTTCTTTCTGATCGTTATTGAACTTCCTGTAGCATTTTAAGTTTCAAGAATTCATCGTCATCCTCATCTAAACTGGCCCAATATTCATCTTCTGTTCGTTGAGAGTAGGGATATTCATCTTGATCTAAAAAGTCTTCATTATCGTCAATGTAATTGTTCATTGCTTTAAAATCAAAGTCAAAATAAGCGTCCCATGCTTCACGTGGATTGTTCCTTCTTTTCATAATTAATCATTCTCCCTTGTTTAGTTTTAATATTGATCATCTCCTCTGAATTTTGTAGATACAGATTCGTGATTGTGGTTTCTCAACCACGAGTGCAGTATAGCAAAATTAAAAATAAAAAAGCAATACTTTGCATAAATTTCTTTGACAATGGATATAATCTGTGTATAATCAAATTATAACCAACTTTTGGGAGGGATAATGGTGAACGGTTTGAACAACGTGGTATCTTTGAATAAGGATGATTTGCTCGAACATATATATTCATTCTTCTTGGGTTTCAATGGTGAAAACACAAAAAAGGCATATGAGAAGGATATTCGCATGTTCTTTAGAATGATTAAGGGCAAGGAGATCGAAACTATGACGGTAACTGACTTGCCGACTAACCTTACCGAGATGAACAACTTTAAGGATCTACTTGTGAAGAGTGGAGACTACAAGAACGGCAGCATCAATAGGGCAATAAGTGCTGTGAAGAGCCTCTATGACCACCTGAAGGCTCATGACCAATATAAAGACATGATTAACATGTATATGTTCAAAAAGGTGAAGAAACTACCACGTGACACCAAGAAAACAGATGTCCTGTACCCTTATGAGGCTATGCAGCTTGCAGACATGGCTCTAGACGAACTACATAATGGGAAAGAGAAGCATGTGCTGATTAAACTGGCAATGGCTACAAGTATCCGTAAAGATGCTATCAACAAGATTAGATTCTGTGACATCCATGAACATGAAACTGATAAGGATATGTATGTCATTGAATCTGATGAACTGTTTGATAAGGGGAAGATGGTCCAGGATAAGGAGATTCATGTTAGCCTATATAATTTGATTCAGGAGTTAAAGGGGAGCAGGGCAGAGACCGATCACATTTTCATGATGTCCTTGTCCGCGATTAATGATATGGTGAAGCGCCTGTGCCAGAAGGCAGGATTTGCTGCTCACAGGAAATTGTCATTCCATTCATTGCGAAAAACGGGCATCCAGTACGCTTTTGATGTTGGTGGCCTCCGTGCAGCTCAGATTCAAGCTGGACATAGTTCTCCTGCGCTTACTAGTTCTACCTACCTCGAGAAAGAAAGAAATATAGCTGGACGTGGATTGTTTGAAGATCTGCAACCCGAAACCATATTCGATGAGTTGACGAAAGATGAGGCTATTCAACTCCTAAAAGGCGTTCAGAATGGAATAGGGATGCAACTGAGACGAGAAGCGAAGAAAATTATTGATGCAAGGTCATAACCATTGACTTTTACTAAGGTAAAAATGTATATTGAGGTTGCCGAATTATATATTCGGTGACCTTTAATTTGTAGTGAGGTTAGGGAATACCCTTTAACGCATGTTCTGAGTTTCAATTTTATTGTCCAGATAATAAATTTGAGATATGCAGAGGCAGAATAGGGGGATTGTAACCTCCATCATAGTAACATGTAAAATTTATTTATTTTAGTGTACAAAACATGGTAAGTATCAGGGCAATCAGAAACCGTTGATAATGAAGGTAAATTTGATGCCTGAAAAAAACGTGATATTTACCCTCAAAAACCGGATGCGCCCTGTAAAAAAACTTGATATTTACCCCCGAAAACCGGATATATAGGAAAACACGAAAAACGTGATATTTAGGCCAAAAAACCGGATATCAGGAAAAACAAACTTGATATTTACCCCTCAAAACCGGATAGAATATATAAAAACATAAATTTAATAATAAAAACATAATCTATAGGGCATACTGTCGTATACCCTATGGGGGTATATGTGGGTCTGTATTCTATTTTTGTATTTTGTTATTGGTGATATGTATATAGATGTGTGTTTTAAACTTCAATTTTATTATTAGGTATATAAAATTTGAATGTATGGTATGTTGGGAGGGTAATTGTAGCCCTAGTATAGTATAGGAGTAAAATTTATTTAAATTAATTTATGAAAAAGGGTAATGTCTGGAGGTGATAGTTGGGATTGCAATTTAATTTTACTTTAGACTATACATACATTAATTCTGCTTGGTTTGAGGATAAGAATTCATTGTTTGGTAAGTTGAATGAGAAGGTGTTTTATTTATATCTGAGTTTATATAGGTTCAGGTTACATAAACAAAACTCCAAACATGTATTTGTTACCTCCATTTCAGGACTATCTAAAGAAACAGGTTACGCAGCAAAAGATGTATTAGATTATTTGCTAAAGTTAAAGAGGTACAAATTAATAAAAATACAGGGATACTCTAGGACTGAATATTTTTATGATGACAATGGTGAGATTAAAAATAAGGAATGGCTTGTGATTGAGGAATGTGAGGAAGAATATGAGTTTAATATTCCGATTGATTTTGGGATGATCCAACATTATCTAGACACAGGGTTAGAGGAAAGGTATATAGCACTTTATTGTCTGCTGCGTAAATTATCCAATGGCAATGTGGAGAGAAAGTCATATATGAGTATTGAGAATATGGCTAAGATATTAAAATTTGATAAGGATGCTGTTCACAGGATGGTTTATGAACTAAATAAAAGGTATCTGTTGTATTCCTGGAAGGTGGAAGTTATAGGGGAGAAAAATAAAACGGAAAGATTTGAACATAAGTTGTGCTATGAGTATGGGATACTGGGAGAATTTAAAAAGGAATATAAGAAGAATATTGATCTGAATATGAAAAAGTGGATAGTGAAAAATTAGGCGACCAATCGAGGTCGTCTTTTTTATGTAATCGTGAGAAATGGGAAAGTGTTGATTTATAAGGAAGGAGTATGATGGAGGAACATTGAGAATGAGAGAGATATGGGATAATCGTAAAAATGATTGATTCTGAAGGGGAAAATGGAGATTATGAAGAGAAAATGAGAGGAAATAGGATGAAAATAGGGGGAAATGAGATTAGTAAAAGTGAGGATAATCAAGGGAAGATACGATTACAAATACGATTACAATTAGGGAAAATGTGAGGTAAATATAGGTGAGTAATATAATCGGGAAAATTAGGTGATGAGTGTGGAGATTGAAGTGCTAACCGCCATCTGTCCATCCTGATCCGCTTTTCTAATGTAAACCATCCCCCCTCTATGCAGCTAAAAGCCCTTGGAAATCAACATATAATAATAGTTATATTCAGGTTTTGGCAATGGATGGTAAATTGTTATATATGGATCTAACCTGGACTAGCTGATTATGAAAATGAAAAGAATTTTCAAAATAACGTTGATTTTCAAGGCCAATAGGACTAGTAGGACATAATACAGGAATGATCGGTCCAGAATCGCATTGTAACAGGCGACACCTATGTGCAATCTTATATTATCTAACAGTGTTAGATGAATTGTCATTTATCTTATACTCAAATTAATAAATTATCATTTGATAACTATTATAAAATTGTATTATTTGTCTTATAATCAAATGCAAGTGGACACTAACAGATGTCTAATATGATATATGTAAGCAATCACTAACGTCACAACTATTTTATTCTCATTTGACAACTATATTTACCGTCTTATCACTAACTGTTTATACTATATACAATTTAATTTATTTGTATGTATCAGCTTATTCCTACAAGATTTATTTCCCTCATCCCATCCATATACTTTACTTTTATCCACCAAATTTTATATAATCAATATGGTAGTGTGCGAACACTATACACTAATCAAACTGGGAGGAATATAAAGTAGTATGATGGGTATTTACCAAATCACAAACACGAAAAATGGAAGGAGGTACATAGGTAGTTCAATAAATATTATTAAACGATGGGAGAAGCACATTCATGATCTAACTTACAAAACGCACCATTCTTATAAACTGCAAGATGATTGGAGTAAATTTGGCGCTACATCATTTGCATTTTCCATTTTGGAAGTTGTTATAAATAAAAGCAGCTTAACGAATATCGAACAAAGTTATCTTGATGAAGAAGATATAAATGAATTATACAATATCGTGGATAATACAAAATTTAAAACAACAGCAACATCTCAAGAATACATAGAGAATATTAATTATGTTGATCAACTAAACACTGAAATCAAAATGAAATTAAAACAGAATATAAGGGTGTTTGACAAGAAACACAGTTTTATAAGAATTGGTAAGAATTCAACAGATTTATCTAAGGCATGGTTTTTGAAGTCTAACGAAAACGCAGTTATGATTAAAAAAGCTATGAAGAATTATTTTATTAATCATGAGAAGGTAAAAGGTAATCAAATTTACTGGACATCATTCATTCAGTTATTCAACAAATTACTAAATAGAGGAACAACAAAATCATTCTTATCGATGAATGCAGAGGTAGATAATTCTAACCGCAGGAATACATTATGTTTTGCAGCAAATTGTTACCCAAACAGTTTTTTAAAAAACAGATATAAAAAAGAAGGAATCGAAATAGATGATGGCAAGTATGCACTTTCGATATTAATTAGATGGATTGAAAATGTATCGGATATTAATAAAGAAATAAAAATTTATCTTCCTTCTTATCGAATGGAAAAACTTTTAATTGATTGGATCAAGGAATAATCACTTTTCAAGTTTTCCTCTTCGTATTTGTCTTCCCTTTCTCATCCCACAAAATAAAAATATAAAAAATACAAAAACCTATTGCACTCAATCATCATCCATGCTATAATTAAGTTACAGAAGAGGAGAACAACAACAAAGCACATTGAAAATAAAATAGGCTGGAGGAGTCCAATAAAACTCTCTGTATGAGCGGTCTAATCCATTCGGTTAAGCTTGCATGACGCGAGTCAAGATGGAGAAGATAGTCCGATATGCAGATAAGCCAAGGGCAGAACAAATTGTTCTGTTCTTTGTGTTTCCTGCCGAATAAAAGAATGTCTAGGGAGGATGTACTAATCATGAAAACTATCTCAAAAACAGAATACAACATGACACATACAGACGATAAAAAATTCGAAAATGGTCAACATTATATTATTGGTTATATCTTCGACAATTCTGGAGTGACTACACGGATTATAGGAAGAGAATGGATGCCAGTTAAAATTAGAGGAGTTAAGAAAGGTGAAAAGTATTAAGGCTCTAGGCAGGGAGCAGAAAGAACCGAACAATATAAATATAAAATGTTGGGTGTGATAATCATGAAGAACACAAAAACTGTATTAAAAGAATGGGCAAATAAAATCATTAGCAGCGTACCTGATTATGATTATGATGAGTCGTCAATAGGCCAATATGGTAATGATCAGATTGGCAAAGGTTCTTTGTAGAAATGGCTAATAGCAGAGGATGGACTAAGATTGTCGAAGAGCGTAAAATAGATGATGAAGAAGAGGCTACGGATTATATGGTAATGCTATTAGAAAAATTAATTGATGAAATGAGGAATAGCAAATGAAAAAATGTGTGATTGACGAGCGCGAACTATATGATGGTAAAATGCTATGGATTGTGATTGATGAATCCAGCGGAGAAGAAATTAAGGAATTTTTTGAAAGTAATGGACATGATGAAGAAACGGCTAGAATATGGGCAAAATCAAACGGTTATGAAAATATTGGGTTCATTTAATGAATCAAGTCTCAATAAGAGACTTCTTCAAATAAAATAAACTATACATAAAGGAGATAGATGAATGAAAACTAAACTCATTACAGTTATACTTGCACTATCGCTTATGTCACCTATAGCAGTTTATGCAGATGTTACAACCAACAAGGTATCATCGACTATAGTCAAAGTAACCTACAGTAAAGCCGATAACGTGTTTTATCTCTACACTAAAAAGGATTCTCATGGAGGGTTTTGGACGCTTGACGTTCCGCATAATATGACGCTTAAACAAGCACAAAAGTATTACATCGGTAAGCATGTAGATATTTATTATGAAGGTGACGAGCAAACGGATGAAGAAATTGAAATTGTTGAAAGTAAAATTTATTAAAGGAGCCAATAAAAATGAATAAACTTTTTTCCTTGAATGATTTGCCCTATATTTTAGCCGTTGGAACTGTATTTAGCCATAATAAGGAATCAAATTTTTATAAATATGTAATTACCAATATTGAGTTTGGCGATAAATACCATAATGACAAAATCACTCTTCAAACGCTTGAGACTCCAGACATAAATGATGTATTTAGTACTTTCGATGTTGAGCCTAGATGGTTTGAACAGCGTAAAATTAAATTTAATAACTAAACAATGGATTTTCGAACTGAACAAAATAAACCAATAACAAATAAAAGGAGCATGATAAATATGAAAACATTGTACTTTGAAGGTGCTGGCATGGATTATGAAGCCAATGAAAACAGCAACGTAGGAAATTACAGAATCAGAACAGCATTCACTAATAAGTTAGGCGAAGAATTCTATATCGAGTTGGGAAGAGGATACAGAAGAAACGAAAAAGGAAAAACTATTTCTGAATGGGCGTTGCGCATTGATTTCCTTTTTAGTTTTGAAGATCAACGAAAACGCGAAGCAGCCGAACAATTTAACCGTGATTTATACATTGAATATCGAAAAAATAATATAAGTTACGAAAAGTGGCAGAATAAAAAAGTTATTGAGCCACCATATAACCGAAAATTAAATCATTTGGATATTTCCAAAACCGATTACACAAAAGAAAGCATTACGGAATGGATTAACGCTAATCTAAATTGTGACTTTGACACCATTGAAGTATTAGACATGTTTTACGGTTATCGCGTTCATGCCGACAATAGGGGATACAATCTGATTGATAATCATGATGTGAATCACGAACTAGCAAGCAAAAGAAGGGAAGCTTATAACAAGGTTGACATGGAATATAGACATTTATTGAACGAAAAGTACTCGCAAATTAGTCTTATGAGTATGGATGAATCCAGCATTACTATTCGTTGTTATGCAAGCGAATTGAAGATTGGATTAAATCCAAGAGAAAAAACAATACAAATTGCATAACAGCTTGTATCTTTTAGACCGCATAACAGTCCATGTTGTGCGGCTCCATAAAGGCTATAAGCCTATAACAGCAAAGGGGATGACGTACCGTGTATGAAATGGAGATTAGCAGCGATAATAAACTAAAAGTGTATAACAGCAAGGATAAATTGGTTCTCTCCTTGTCTCATGCATCGGATATGAACGTTAAAAATTCCCACTCGCAAACATTCGATGAAATCGATGATATGATGAGTTTTATCGAACAAATGAGCAAGCAAGAACAGAATAATATCGCTTATCATTTCTCGCCTGTAGCATATGAAATAATCAATGAACATTACATTAAATTGTATTATAACAGTCACGTATCGAACGCATAATAAGAAAGGAACGATAACTAATGAAATGTCCGCATTGTAACCAGGAAACGGAAACGGCTGAATACTTGGATGGTGAGAATGGTCACGAATCGGCTCAGATGTGTGTCAATGAGGATTGCAAGCATTACGGCGAATATTATTGTTGGAGGGATGATAAAATGACACTTGCACAAGCAAAGAAAAAATGTAAAGCAATACACAAAGGGGTACGCCACACGAGAAATTATTACCTTATCAAGTATTCCGATGGTTGGACAATCGGCACCCCTGAAGAATTTTCGACTGGCAATACAAAGGCGATTGATATGATTCTATTTACACTTTAACAAGGAATTGTTGTTCATGGTCTATTGGCTCTACAGAGTAAGTCAAACAAATAACAGACGATAAAATGCTTATTTTGAAGGGTTATAAAAATAAAATAAAATGGAGGAATAAAAATGAAATGTCCAAAATGTAAAATCAAAATGAAACTTATGAATGATACAATGTTGAATGAAAAATACTATCACTGTGAAACGTGCAAAGCTGAAATTTTGAAATCAATCGCAAAAATGAAAATCAAAGAATATCCAACATATTAAAAGTTAAAATAAAATTGAAATGGAGAGTCAAAAATATGAAGTTTGCAAATGTGGAATTAACCCAAGATACGATACAAATGACTAGAGAATGGTTTGCCCATAACGCACAAGCCTGTATTGACGAAGTATTGAATGGAGACGTAAAAGTTAATGACAAGGAATCTTATTTCAAATGGAGAGAGGAGCAAATAGAAGAGGCTATGTCTGGTCAATATGATCATACTCTAACTTTCTTGCAACGTGCTCATCATATTCAAACAGGCGAATGTGTTGCACTGTTGCCATAACAGCAAGCCATGTATAGTCCACTGTATTCGGCTTATGTTATCATGGACTATATAACAGCACATCCAATAAGATACATAACAATAACAATTAAAGGAGTGTGGTTATATGTTATTTAAGGTATTATGTCCGTCTTGCGGATCTAATCAAATGATTATAGAATCTGAAGGAGAGCAAGCGTTTTTATCTGCAAGAACATTGAATGTGACGATTTCAATTCATACATTAACTTCATTGATATGTGGGATTATTATCCTATGAAAATGACGATGTTCAATTAATGTTATAGGAGTGTTGTCGATGTTTAAATGGAAAGATCGCATCCTGGCTATGAATGAAGCTGCTAAAATTCACAAGTCTAACGGCATGTCTCTTGAAAGATCATGCGATTATGTTTTAAGTTTCGATAGAGAAGACAAATACTGTGTTAATGTCGAATCGATGCCCAAAAAGGAATTCGAGAAATTCGTTCAGGACTCAAAGGAATTTGTATGACAGGCGATAAAACAAGTATTTCATCGTATAACAGCAACGCATATAACAGCCAGGATAGAACCGATCTATCCAAAAAAAATATAAAAAATACAAAAATGTATTGTGTTAATAAGCAAACCAATGCTATAATGTATATATAAGGAAGAGACGACACAATGAAAACTGGATTTCATCGGAATAAGGAGGAATAAAAATGAATTTTGTTATTTGGATCAAAGAGAAGAAAGAAGGGTTCGGCGCAGCTTGGGAATGCCCATCCTTGGATGATTGTTATAAATTATTTAATCAAATTATTGGACTCTATACTTATGCTTATGAAAATAATATTGCGTATGTTGAAAATAAAAATGGTGAAATTGTTGTATCAAAAAAACAATTCAAAAATCATTTTAAAAAATGGTTTGACAAGAATGTAGAAGTGAACTTTTAACGGACCACGAAATCAGAATTTCATAAGCATTAAAAATAAAAAATGGAGTGATAACAGATGGCTAAGAAGATCGCCAATTGTGTTGAGAACCTTGATACACTGGCAACGTTATATCAGTTTGATGTACTCAAGAGAGAGTATAAAACAGGTGAATTGTTCACGGATGAAGGCATTGAATATGAAGTGTGCATTTCTGGTATGCATTGAAACTCGAATGAAATAAGGTTTTCATAAAAATTAATAATACATAAAAGGAGCGATAACAAATGATCGTAATTAAAGAGGATAAAAGCTATATGTCGGCATTGGATTTTGCAGCAATTGAAAATGGTGTAGCTGCATTAGGTGTCCATTCTTTGAGGATTTCCGACTTCTATTCCGAAGAAGAAAAAGAACAAAATAGCAAAGAATATAACAGCATGACACGTGAACAATGGATTGCAAGATGTGAGCAAGCAAAGCAGGAATGTGGGCAAAAAGTTGAAAAATTGGTTGACTTGCTTAATGAACAATTCATTGTTTATCAGTATAAAAATAAAGAAATTAGCTATCGAAATGATAATTGGGACTTATTCTTCTGGTGCAACTCTTCATGTGGGGAAAGGGATATGTCCTATGTAACTCTTAGTCCGAACGATAAACGAACGAATGAACAACAGATAGAGACAGTCAATGCCATGATTAATCTACTCAAAGAAATTGACGTTAAAGGAATTCAAGTTGCTATCCAATACCATGCGATTTATGACAAAAATAAAGAAGAAGAAATTGCTCTTGAATATTGCGAGAAGATGAAAGATAAATTTATCGTTTATGGTGGATGGGATGGAAAAATTGTAAAATCTAATGGTAACTACTATTTCCGTAAGAAAGGAGCAAAGAAAAAGGCGTATTACATTAATAACAGAACTATTTTAGAAAATGTGCTGGCAGACTCCATTAACAACAGTGTAGAAGAACAAAGCATATTTTCTGCATAACAGAACAATAGAAAAGGAGAGAATAACAGATGACATATATTGACCGTGAGTACAAAGGATCTGAAGCATACAATTCTGTAATGGCGATTAACTATAAAAGCGACTTAATTTACAGGCGATGGTATACCGTAGGGGCAGTCAAATTTCATACGGAACAAGGAAATATGGGGCAAGTGAAGTTTTTCGAAGATGAATTGAAGCTGATTGATAGAAGACTAAAACTAAAGTCAATTAAGTAAGTTTTGATAAAGTGAGGAGGCGGCGTCATATGTACGGCGTACAAAAAACATTCATGGTCGAATATGAGTTGGTTTGGGCAAGCAAGGTTGTTGAGTCTGATATTGTAGAAGTTATTGCTTTTGATAAGTGGCAGGCAGAGAATGAAGTGAAAAAATTAATTCAAACCAAAAACAAAAGAGCAAATGTTAACATTAAGAGCACCGTACAATTGTCCATGAAATAATGCATTTATATAAATTAAAAATTAAATATAAGTATGGTGATAAAATGATTTGGTCAATTGTGATTGCTATATATATAACAGCAATCGTATGGTTTATCGATGAAACTAGAAATGCTCCACTTATGAATGATCATCCATAACAGAGGGGAGTTACCAGCCCATGCGCTATAAAAAAGGCATACGTATCGACGGCAAATTATACATAGTTACAATGTACAATGAACTAGTCCCCCTCAAAGAGGCAATGAAATACGAATAAAATAAACAATACAGGGAGTGATTATAAATGGTACAGGAACAGTTATTCTTGGATGAGGAAGTAAAAGAGGAAAACGCAAATCAAGGCGATGGGGAGTTTGGAGGCTATGCAACGCTTAAGGAACGCATTAAGGCTGAACGCCTCAACAAGTCGCAGGCACAGCCTAGAAGCCTTAGAAACATCGGTAGAAATCCCGACTCTCTGAATTTTGATTTGACTGTTCAACGGAATTTGCGATGGACTGATTTTCAGGTTAGCGAATTAATCGAATCCTTCTTGTTGGGTTATCCTGTACCGCCTGTCTATGCTGTTAAATCAAATGATGATGTAACGTGGTGCATCGACGGCAAGCAGCGTTTTAAAAGAGCAATTATCCCATTCATGAATGACCAAATTGCTTTTACTGAAGATTTTCGTCCCATCTTCGGAGTCGAAGTAGCAGGAAAGAAGTTTTCTGAACTACCGATTGAGTTTCAGGAAATTCTAGAGGAATGCAACGTCAACGTGTATCAGTACGACAAACTGACACCAGATCAAATTGATGAAATGTTTCGCAGGCTTAATAGTGGAACTTCGCTCTCAAGCATTGAATTGATTCGCTCCATTCTGGGCACGGAAAACCTTGACTATATCAATTCTTTGATTGATACGCCATTCATTCAAATGACCGGAATCACTGATAAGCAGCGCGAAGGGTTTAAGGATCAAGAAATGGTTTTGCAGATGATTGCTGTTATAACAGGACGCCACTATGATATCGGGAGTAAGGCGCTTAGAGAAATTGCTTTAGACCTTCGCATAAATGGGCTTAGTGACGATGAGAGATCTCTTATAACAGCAACGTTTAGTTTTCTCGGTCAAGCGTTCTCGGAGATCGATGAGAAGACGCGCAAAAAGGTAATGAAGAAGGCAGATATTATTGGTCTCGCAGGGGCCGCTGTAGCCTCCACAGACCGTCCTGAAGTGTTTGGAGATGTTCTGGCCGCATTCATCAAAGTACAGTCTCCTGGCTCCATGTACGGCAAGACAAAGAGCAATAAAACTGCATCAGCAGATAGTGTTAAGACGCGGATTCAAATTCTACAGGGAGCGTTGGCAATAGGTAAGAAAGATGAAAAGACTGTATAACAGCAGCCTAATGGTAGAGCAGAGTTTATAAGCAAAATAGTAAATTCTGCTTTACTCATACATATAACATGAAATATACTTATAACAATATGACAATTACATATCGGAGGTTGATGGATTAGTGAATAAGCCAATCAAATTCCTATCGCACGATGAAGCTGTAGAGGCTTATAACAGCGGCGAAGTAGTCAAGGTGACTGGTACATTGTTTGTTATCAGTAAACAGCCTATTAAGATGAAAGATCCGATGTATGTTGTAGAATACAGAATGTCGAGCATAAGAAATTCCTTTTATGAAATAGTTTCTAAGGATGAATATGAGGCTGTATAACAGAAGGAGGATAACAGTATGAACAAACAATTGAAGGATCTTGAAAAAGAAAGAGATATCATTGGAAATCAGATTGACGATCTGACAAAGCAATTGAAAAGAAGGCAAATAACAGAAGTGGAATATAACAACCAGTACGATAAGTTGCAGCATCATCTCATTGGAGTAAAAGATGAAATTATTGCAATTCATCGCGAAACTGGAACGACGTTCGATCATATCTAAACACAATGAAAGTCTGATTTTATCTGAATAACAGAAAGGGATATAAATATGGACGATTGGATGTTTGAAGCATATAAACAAGCCAAAGCAACAGTAACTGCATTCGAAAGAATGTTTGAATTGGAAAATGAAAATATTAAACTAAAAATGCAATTGAAAGAACATGAAGATAGAGTAAATAGGATGTTTCAGGCAAGCATGAAGTCAGTCGGTGATACGCTAACTGCATTTGCAGATCCAATAAAAGATTAATTTGCTTGGAATTTATATAACAGGAGGTGTTCATATGTACAAGGTGATGACTACTGAATGGTGGAATGGGCATAAGACGGAAGCCGTATATACCTTTGATGATGAACTTGAAATGTTGTCCTTCATGATTATGTGCCGAGACGACAAAGTACAATGTAAACTGCTACGCGATAATTGTAAAAGTAAAATTGCTGTATAACAGCAGACTGATTTTGTTCCAACGAAAGGTATATTTCATAGGGAGTGAATGGATTGCTGCATAACGAACTGAAGCAGGGCGAACAAGTAGTATTCATCCAGTATTGCAATATTCTTGAGCGCGATGATTATGAGATGGGGAACGTGATCTATGTGGACGAGAAGCGCAAAGTAGTAGCTGTCAGTTACCTTGAAGGTTATAAGTCACGTTCCGATGAATTCCCGTTTGATAAAGTAGTTGCGAGATACAAAAGAGACGGTGATCATATGTATTTCGGTGTAATTCATGGTCCATCTGATCTCTTAGAAATCCAATAAAACGTATCTTTCATGAGGTGGAAAGATTGACGATAAAAGAAACAATAAAGAATATTTTGGATAGCAGCGTCTCACATGGCAGAAATCCCGACTATTATTATGTCGAGAAGTGCGGACATCTTTTAGAAAATGAATGTAAGGACTGGGCACATATTGGCAAGTATATAGATGCTTGGTCGGCAGATGACAAATTAGTTATCGAATGGTATGGGATTCATTTAGTTTTCGTATCACAATAAAATGTCCATTTAATGAGGGGAATGAAAGTGTATGATTAGGAAATTTCTAAATAAATTAGGGTTCTATAAACTGGATCAACTTCAGGTTGGTGGACATTGTGGAATATGCGGCAAACCACAAAAAAGAAAAATAACTTTTGTTGAAGACTGTGGATGGACAATTTGCCAAGAATGCGATGAATGAAATAATTGTTTCGTGGGGAGGAAGATTAAAATGAATCAAAGGAATGTTATGCTTGGAACAGCACTTACTTTGTTTTGTTTGGCTGTTATTGGTTTGATCTATTTGTTCTTTGTATAAAAGCAAAAGAAATAAATATACATAAACACCTTCTTACATAATGTATGTCACATCGACATATTTATTGTGTAAGGAGGTGTTTTTGTTATGCAAGTAGTAAATAGGCTGCGTGATATTCGTTTCGAATCCAAAATGGCTCAAAACGACTTTGCTTCTTTTCTAGGTGTCAATAAGACTCTATACAACAAATGGGAAAATCAGAGGAGTCAGCCTAGTTTAGAATGGGCGTTAAGGATTGCTGCTCGAACCAGTCGCCCAACAGATGAAATTTTCATATTGGTTGAAGAAGAAAGTTGTCAAAGTGAATAATTTAATTATCTGAAGAAGTAACAAAGTAATCTCTCCTGAATATTATGAAGCATAAGAACAGGGGGAGAGATGAACGATGCAAAACATTAATGTACTGCCTATTCATCAGAGGATGGCTGAACTATTTACAGTTAATAAGATGAGGGATCTCACGCGTAGTGAATTAGACGAGATGGCAATGTGCCTAAAGCGTAATGCTATTTATTGTTGGGAAGCAGCATACCAATTAAATATGAAGGAAATGGAATCAATAATTAGAGATATCGATTGGGTAGACGAATGAGAAAAGGCGTAGCCTCCTTTTTAGGAAGCTGCGCCTTCTTTTATTACACCAAGTTTTCTTGCCTGCTCCACAAGTTTGAGAATTGCTGTTAGATCCTCGCTTGGAACCTCCATAAGCCTCTTATTAAGTCGCTCATTTTCCTTCTGCAACTGTTCGTAACCTTTCTTGAGTTGAGCGATAGCCACTGTAGCGGCCTCTAGAGTCGCCTGAAGATTATCAAAGACCATATACATATCAATAGTCTCAATTGGCTCAGGCTGCTCTACAGAGCGTCTGGTTCGTTGTGGGCGATCTTCCTTACTAAGCTGTTTCCTCGATTCTTTTGCCTCCTTTAAAGAGTCATCATATCTTTTCCTTAACTCGCTATTCCACCTAAAACCACATGCCGATACAGTTCGACCAATGATTTGAGACGCCTCTTCGAAAGCTGCTAATTGTGTGCTACCTGATTTTATGTGAGAAAGCACAGTAGAGGCAAGGTTTGAATCGTCCTGTTCAGTCCAGGCATCTTTTCTTTCCATATCATCATCTCCACCATATGTTTGTCGTTTTATGTTTCATATCATTTATATCCGGTTAAGTAATCAAATATACATTAATTAAACAAACAATGCGTTTTTAACACAGATGCACGGAGGTGTCAAGATAAATTGGAGTCAATAAAATTGTGCTTGTCATAGCCATAAAAATGTGAAATAGAACGTGTGTTCGGTTGTTAATTAAGTAACATATGCAATATAATGATTTTAGAAATTAAAACAAAATAATACCTAGTGAGTAGGTGAGAAGATGCTGGCCACTGAAGAAAGTACTACATACAGAGTAGATAATGAGACCTATAAACGCGGTGATGTATTTCTAGCTGATTTGTCGCTTGTGATTGGAGCAGAACAAGGAGGCAGCAATAAACCAGTATTGTTACTTCAAAACGATATTGGCAATAGATTCTCTCCTACGGTCATTGTATGCGTAATTACGTCAAAAGTTAAAAAGCAAATGCCGACACATGTTTATCTAAGTGCCGAAAATAATAATCTAGATCGAGAAAGTTATGCTTTGCTTGAGCAGATTAAGACAATTGACAAAAGAAGATTGATTAAGAAAGTAACAAAAATTAATGATGTAGATATGGAACTTGTGGATAATGCTCTAAAAATTAGTATGGGTCTAACAAACTAAAGGAGGATGATGATATGTTTTTATTAGTTGGTAAGGGATTAATCTTTAAAGAAGAGCTTATTCGTAAACTTGGGGAGTGGGGAATTGTCAATGTCGAAAATGTGGTTTCTAAAGTTGAACAGACAGGATTTACTCAATGTGGAAGACATAAAATATTGCTTGTTAAATAAACAATGACTATGGGCGAGAAAATCCTCTCGTCCATTTACTTTTATAAGTAAAATATGCTATTATATAGTTCAATAATTAAACTGAAATGAGGATGAAGATTATTTCAATAAAAGAAACTAAAGTTTTTGTATCTTTGACGGGGAGAACAATTGCTCATTACGAAGCATTAAAGTATGAAATACCGAGATATAAGAATAAGTGGGGAGATGCTTCGGTAAAGAATGGGACTAAGATAGAAGTTCTAGTCACTGATCTACAGCCATCAAGTGATGCAATTATAACTAAAATATGTGATTATTGCGGAACCGAAGTCCCGACCATGTATAGAGCGTACAATAAAGCGAGAAAATTTATTGAGATTGATTGTTGTGACAATAAAACGTGTGTATCAAAGAAATTATCAGAATCACGATCAAAAATTATAAAAGAAAAGCTTTCTAACCCCAATGTAAAAGTATCTCTACTGGATAGGTATCCTGAAATTGCTAAAGAGTTTAACATCGAGTTAAATGAATTTAGCCCTAGCGAAATAGCATACGGATCAAGCAAAAGAGTTTGGTGGACATGTAGATTCAACAATGAACATATATGGGATGATTCAGTAGTACATAGGACAACGCAAAATAGAGGATGCCCATACTGCCATGGTTTAAGAGTGAATCATACTAATTGCCTATCCAAGACCGAAAAAGAGATTGCTCTACAATGGCATCCAACTTTGAATGAAGAATTACTTCCTGATCATGTAACACGTTCAAGCAGCAAGGTTGTATGGTGGTTATGTCCTCAGTGCGATAGTTCGTACGATATGATGATAAGCAGTAGAACTTCTGGTGGTCAAAATTGCCCCTATTGTGGGGGTATGAGAGTGAATGAAACGAATTGTTTAGCAAAAACTCACCCTGAACTGTTAAGTGAGTGGGATTTTAAAGAGAATAAAGATGTTAATCCTTATAACATCAATTCTGGTAGTAAAAAATATGTGTGGTGGAAATGTTCAAAATGTGATCATTCATGGTCAGCACAACCAGACAGCAGAACTGGTATGAAAAGCGGCTGTCCGAAATGTGCTAAAAAATCAATTGGCGAGAAACTTATCATTAAAGAGCTATTGAAAAGGGACGTATTATTTAAAATAGAATACAAATTCCAAGACCTTAAAAGTCCTAAAAAGTACCCAATGCGATATGATTTTGCTGTCTTCGATAAGAATAATAAGATTTCTTTTATGATTGAATTTGACGAGGAATATCATTTTGCTGAAAATAGAAAGAGTTATCCTAAAACTAAAGAGTATGATAATATAAAAAATGAATATTGTTCAAACAATAAAATACCATTAGTTCGAATTCCCTACTGGGATATAAATAACATTGAAGAAATCATTGCAGAAAGTATCAATACATATATGTAAAACTAATGTGATGTTACAAGACAAGAAATCGAGGAGTCTGCTCTTATTGAGCGGACTCTTTTCTATTCTGAGGCTCGTTCTTAAATAGATTATTTCTTAGTTTCTTAAAACTATAGAACTAAATCTAGAAACCTATACATACAATATATTATAAGAGATTCAAGGAGGTTACAAAATGAAGAGAGTAATTATTGAAATGATTAATGGTAAACCTAATGTCGTTTCCTGCTCAAAAGGTGTCGAGGTAATCATCAAAGCACCTAAGCGTAGAAAACTTAAAAAGGTACTTAAGACATGGGTTTATCGCATCAAGACTCTTGGTCAATAGACCAGGAGTTTTTCTTATATACATCAAAGCGCCCCTCACCAGTTAAGGAAAGGGGCATCCACTTAGCGCTGTGTATTAAACTAATACGGCGTTGTCAGCAACAACTTCAAACAGATTACATATCGTATCTCCAATTTGATTAAAGACAGTCTGAACAGTGTCCTTTAAATCAAACATAAGTGATTTTGCTTGTTGTGATATCGAATGAGGATCAATGAAATGGCCTGAAGGATCTTTTACAGCAAAGTGTAAGTGTGGACCTGTGCTATGCCCTGTGTTACCTGATAGTGCAATGATGTCTCCTCTGTGAATATGATCGCCAACTTTAACATTGAATTCTGATAAGTGTCCAAAGATAAATTGATATCCTTCGTCGGTTCTTATGAACACACCTTTGCCTAGGCCTTGTGTGCCTCTGTCTACAATATCGCTTACTACGCCGTTCACAGGCGAGTGTATTGGTGTGCCGAGAGGGGCTGCAAAATCAATTCCGCTGTGTGGTCTGAGAGGGTGTGAGGTATCTATGGCACCATAACTTGTAGTGACTGTACCAAGGGGAGAAAATACTATTTTCATTTGATTTACCTACCTCTAGAGTTTATCAATAACTTGCTGAGATACAACGTTGCTAACCATTAGCGTTAAGTATCCGAAGAATGGACTTATAACGAAATAAACAGCCACACCAAGTCCAATGATGGATAGTTTGAGGATGATCTTCTTAGTTTTCATTTAGTCAGTTCCTTTCTTGTTCGATGCTCAACTTTACCAGGGAGTTTTGTAATGAACTTGGCATAATGATTCCTTGCTCGGAGAAGACAAAGTGCATGATACCTAGGAAGGTTAAGTAAGTCCTCTTCTGAAAAAGGTTGAAGCTCCTGCTTTAACTCGGTGAAGTTTTTAGAGTCTGATCCAGATATAAGTAAATATGAAGTATTCGCTGAACGAAGTTCATCTCTCATGTATTTTAACTGGTTGATGTAATGACAACTTATTATAGGTTTTACGATGAACTTAGCCATCTGCGACAACTTAGAAGTTAGGAACTTTTCGGTGTTTGGTATTTGGTAGAGTTCATCAATTATCAAATTAACCTTCGTCCTTTTACTCTTATCCCGAATACGATCAGCTCGTACCTGAGCAGCCAGCCATAACTTTGTTATCCAGTAAGTAGTGCAAATATCTCGTTCATTGTCAGTAGTAAATAGACTTTGTGGCATCTGGATTGTTATAAGTTGGTTTTTCTGCATTTCCTTACTCAAATCTATATTATTGTTCGAGTCTTTCTTTAGCATTAACTCCATATAGGTATTTCTCTTTAGAATGTTTAAGCGGTCGATTATTCCAACAATAAGCGAAGATTTTGTGCCAACGACTTCAGTTCCTGACTTATCACATTCGTCCAACTCTCGTAAGGAGTCCATGTATTCAGACAAATTTTCATATTGTTTCGAAGGTACTTTCTTTAGAAAGTTTCTTCTCGTATTATGATTTTGTAATACACCAAAAACATCTCTAATGCTTCCCCCACTGATAAAAACAACAAGACTAGCGCTCTCCAGATATCGATCCATCTTAGGACTTAAACGACTATCATCAGCATTTATTGAGTTAACTAATGCAATCATATTGGTGGTTTGTCTTTTGGCATTATCATATTGAGTAAATACATCTTCGCTAAATCCCACTTCGTTATAGCCTAATCCTTGCATTGTTGAGAAGTCATCGCACTTAATTCTCATTACTTTATTTGGGGGGAATAGTGAAGCAATACTTTCACTAAGCTCGCAGTTTTCGATGTAATCAAAAACAATAACGCATTCTCCACCATCTTCAATTGCATCAATACATAGGTGGCCCAACAGATTGGACTTTCCTGCTCTGGTTGGGCCTATAAGCAGGGTCAATAAATTGCGATAATTTTCATCATTGCTTAGATACGCTTTAGTATCTATCCCACGAAAACGGTTAGTGCCAATGCACATAATTCCGCTGCAAAGATCATCCGGGATTTCCGTCTCATGCGTCTCAACTTTATCTATAAAGTTGTATTTCTCAAGAAGATCCCTTCCTGCTATTGATAAGAAATTTTGCGCTTCTTCATCACTAAATTTATTTCGTTCTGCACTACCAAAAGAGTAATCAATAAGTTTAAAGTTTGATTTTAGTGGTTTATAAATTAATTCATTGTCTTCACGTAGACAATCAAAACTTTGAGCCATGCTAATAGCAACATTTCTTTCTCGGATCTTGTTTTCGCTTTCGCTTACAACCACAATTTGTGCAGGAATTATTGGAGAGACTCCCTTTTTAATCGTGGCATCAGATGATCTCTTTACTGAGCCATTTAGTCTTTCGAGCAAGGAATATAGGGTATTCTCTTCATGAATGGCGGCTGCTTTTTTACCTGCAACAGATTCGGTTAAGTTGTTGACTATGCCATCAATCACAGAAAGCATATATTTTACTACATACCAAATTCCAAGTTTATTACGTTCTACAGGTTTATGCGTTTTGATTTTATCAAGAGTGTGTTTATGCTCATATTTCCAACTTCGCTGCGAGGAGGGGAGGAAATTATATAGCAAACCAACTCGATCCCCATCTTCAAGAACCTCTACAATGTTTAAGTTACTATTCAATAAATCATTATTTCTACGGTCAACAGCAAGACTTAAGCCATCTTCTTTTTTGAACGTTAACTGATATTTTGTAGAATCATTATTGAATTTTGGTATTTCTTTTTCATCAATTTCTATGACGGTTACATTAGACCAAATATCACTCATTTTCTCTTTGAGCAACATCAAATAATGTTTAGGAATAATGAAATAGAATTCAACTTTTTTCTTTTCAATGTATATAAAGAATGTCACTTTACTATTAGTTTGAATTGAGATTTTAGAGGGGAATAGAAAATCCTTACCCAAAACTTTGACTAGTTTTTGTTCTTCCTGTTTGATACATTGAGCGATATTCTTATACATTGTGGTAATAGTTCTGGCGAGTTTATGTGAGCTATTATTTCTAATGGAGTTATTAGGTTTAAGTTTAAGATAGATATATTCAGGTTTATTAATCCGAATAAACTCAGAGAATTTCAAACCTGATGGTGTCATTGTTCATGTACCTCCAAGAAGTACTTTTATCAATACATGAGCGACCAATAATATTCCAGAATATCTAGCCCCTTGTTTCCAACCTGCAACCCAGAGTATTGCTGAGATTCCTCCACCTAAAAGGGCAATCGAATAACTTGCTTCGACAAGCACAACTCCTACTGCTTCCAATGCTCCCTTGATATACTCCTGTACCTGTTCTTTTGCCCATTCTTTGATTGGATTTGCGGAGAGAATGACTTTTATTGTACTGGTCATTCCAATCACTCCCCTAATCCGCTAAACACACTATCGACTTGATCGAGGCAGAAAGGGAGGCCAAGGAGTACCATATAAACAATGATGTAAGAGAAGAAGGATTTCTTTGCTGATTCAGAATCGCCTTTAACCATGTTCATCAGGGTGTCAAAGCCACCCTTCACTATTATTATCCATTTACCAATATTTACCAATTTACTATAGATTCTTCTTCCTCCTGCATCAATTCCAACAGATGATGAAGAAGTTTGCACAGAATCGGGGATTTGATTAAATACCTCTATGGCATCATTAGTTTGCGCTGCACTAGCAATATCAACAGCACCAATCAGGAATGCAGACGCTACTACAATTATTGTTGTGCCAATCATGTTGTATTTAATTTTGTGTTTCTTAAGATGAGCCAACATCTTATTCATAATCCGGTCTTCTTCAACTTTCTTATTGCGGGAATTTAAGAATTGAGGAATTGTCATGGTCTGAACGGATGCCATCTTTGAAACCTCCTTATACGGTGATAGCTCGGTTTAATTTCGCATTTTATGCATAGACACGCATAAGTTAGAGACACGACTCATAAGTTGTGGGGAGACCACACACAACGCCGTAGGGTGATTCTGCCCATTGGTAAAACCCATATTGGACAGAGCAGGGAGGGGATAAAACCCTCCCTTTTTCATGTTCAAATGGCACTTTGGGCAATTTGTTCAAGAGTGATTTCATTTTCTGAATCCGTTTCAACAATTTTCACAGACCGAATCAGTTCAAGCCATCCTTCATCCGTAAGATAGATATAAGTCCCTTTTCTATGCAGTTCCAACATTACCTGAACCGTTTCGTAATTAATCATTGAAATACACTCCTTTTAACGTTTATATTTTTTAAATATTTCACTGACCGGAACCTTGGGAGAATTACTATTTGAACGTATCCTGTCCATAAGGCCAACAGATTCGGATTTATGATGTATTCCTGATGACATAGCGACTTCAACCTTCTCTACGTTGATTAATCTTTCTATATCTTGCAAGCGTTTGTTACACCACGGAAGACCTACCAAAACAGTGTATAATCTTGCTTGATGTTCATGATAAGTGCCCTCAAATAAATCTAATGGCATACCATTGGCGAAAGTACTGAACACCAATTCATGGTTTATATATTCAAGCAAACTTTCTTGGCCATCAAATATGACGGCAGCTCTCCCAACCTTACTGTAATCCGGTTTAACGAACACTGTCTGGTTCCAAGACTGCTGAATTCGTTCTGTAATCCACTCCTGATTAAAAGATGATGTTCCCACCAGAGACAAATCAAGCGCCGAGATAAGGCCAATTCCAGGGGTGGAGAGGACTGTTTTAAGATCAGTCTTATCAAAGTTTCCGTTTCTAGATGACTTTTCTGTGTAACTCACTAGCGTCAGAAGCAATTCAACAACGTATCGATTGGATAACTCAAACAATTTACTCTTGGAAGGTGGATTGAAGCACTCTTTTACTTGCTGATTGTCTATGGGAAAGATGGCGATATTGGAGTTAGATAAATCTTCAAAAGTCTTGATAGTATTTATTTGACTTACAACAGCTTCACTATGATCGGGAATCACAACCAGAGCGCAGATAACTTTATCAGACATCTCTGCTTTCAATATCTCTGCCAATATTGGTCCAACACTTGAACCAGATCCTCCACTTGCGGAAAAGCAAAGTAAAATAATTTTCGTGTTGGCGAAATGCTCTTTAATGAAAGACATTGGAACTTCCCATTGATCCTGAACGAGTTTGATTCCCTCATCACGATTTTTTCCAACACCTTCTGAACCAACAAGTTTTAGTTTGTGCTTAACATCGTTAGCATCAAGATCCTTTTGAGAATAGTTAATCGCTGCTGACAGAAATCCGAGTTTATTCGCTTCATCTGCGATGTTGCCACCACAACCTCCCAGGCCAATTACACCAATCAAATTACACTCACCTCACTTAATGATTTTGAAATTGCGCTTACTCCGTATCCTGAGATGTATAAGCCATGTTGCTTGTTAAGGGAAATCACACCGACAAATTTGTTAGCGGTGAGGCGATTTAGGACTCTGCGATAGACAGCTTCAGAGTATCCGGTTATTTGGAGTACGTCTTTAGACTTTAATGATTTAAAGGCTGCTGTAGCGTCATTATCGAAAAGTATGCTTAGTAACTGGATGTCTTCAATTGTTAAACTTTCGACAACATCGTTGAAATACTGTTCCATGTCTTCGCAAACTCCCTTCTGATAATTTGGCATCCTGCATGATAATGTATGATTTTGTGTCGGTTGATAAGATGATATGGAATGATGCTTGGGCATTATTCGCAAAAAATACATATGGCTTGTATAAAATGTGAAGGGATTGTCCATGATAAAGCCATCACCTTAAACGGGAGGCAGTATCATGGGCGGCTTATGGGGTAGTGGGGCAGGAAGAGACCGAACAAAGTTAGGGGTCTACCTAGATCGGAACCAAATTACTCAGGGGAAGTTATCTAAATCGAGCGGAGTCTCACTGAATACGTTGACTAAGTTATGTTGTGATTCAGAATATGAAGGAACAGATTTAACTAAACGGAAGGTTATTGCAGGGTTAAATAAAATGGGATATGACGTTGATAAATATGATCTTTGGTGAAATGGAACTCGCTCAAAACAGGGCGAGTTTTTAAATTATAAAAAATACAAAATACTATTGTGTAAATATAAATTCGGTGGTAATATGTGTATAGGAAATAAAAAATGTAAATAGTGGGGGTTGAAAAATTGTTGGGTTATACGAATCAAGTTTTATATCTCTTCAAAGATGATTCAGATCGACGAATTAAGGTTGATGAAGGTATAGAAATTGAGATTATTCAAATGGGGCTTCAATACAGTTTGGTTAAGTTTACGAATGGCATCCTGAGAGACTATAGACGAATACTTGATAACAAATGCATTGATATTTAGATAAATGGATTCTTTCATGGGGAGTGGGTTTATGAATGGGAAGAAAAATTTGCAAATACGAATTTGAAGCGAAAGTTAAAGGAGTGGAACGAATATTGCAGGGAACTGGAGCTGGATCGTTTGAAGGCTCTAGGGATGCAATTATTCAATTGATGAGGCATGAAGGTGTTCGCTATCAGGATATCAAAATTGGTAAAACGTTGCGAGAAATTCCAACAGGTGAATGGGTTTAAAGATTCCAATAAAAGAGCGAATTAATTGGAGTGATGAAAAATATGTGTCCATTCTGCCTTGGTACTTTAAAGGTGAAAGTGATAGACAAACCGGAAACGTTCGATCAATCATTAAAAGATGCTATGGAAAAAGGCCAATCGTTGAGGTGGACTGTCTCTTTTGTAGCGAGGAAACCATTTAAGTTTCGATCAAATAGCAATTTCGTATAACTTTAAATTAGGTCTTATCTAAATGCCATAAAGGTGGTAAAATAACGATACGATATGTATCTGATGGAGGTGGCAAAATATAATGATCTTTAATAAGGATGTTATTATGATTGGTGTACTTGCCTGCATGTTCGTATATTATTTGATATCTGAAATTAGAAATGATTCTTCTGACGATGAACAAATTTAAGGGGTGAGATGAATGAATTTTGAACAACAAATGGATATGTGGGATGGAATTGTAGTAATTGTGATGGCCTTATTCATTTTAGTATCTGTTTTTATTCGGAGGAAAAACAAAGAATAGTACAAGTGTTGCCGTATTTTATCGAGATATTAAAGTGAAAAAGGTGATTATTTGAACAGAATAAGAAAGAGATTCATTAACCGCGATTCTGATTTAACGTTCATATTTACTCTCACTTCATCTGGCCTAATACATAAAACAATAATCGTTGATAATATTTCCGAATGTGACGTTTCATTTATCGATCTACATCAAGAGGCAAGAGACTTTTACGATGAACAAGTGAAGGAATTAAGTATACAAAAATTAATCGATGGAATTAAGAAGCAATTAACTTATGGAAGGGAGATTGTTTAAAAATGAACATTGTAAAATTTGCGGAGAATGAATTGAACTATAATCTTAATTGTTATCAAAAAAGTCTCCTTGAACATCTACAAAATTATCCTGGTGGATTGGTACTGGACGATAGGCCATTGAAGAAGTTTGGCTGCGAGGTTGTTCAGGTTATCGAGGCATATGTTCAGTATTACAAGGTCAGCGTTTAAGTAAATCAAATCACTTTATCGGGAAAGGAGAACTCAGAATGAAGAACAATAGAACGAATTTCTTTCTTACAACAATTATAGTCCAATTAGCATGTATTGCCTTGATCTTAGCAATTAAGTTGTAAACAAAACTAAATCGGTAATTCATTAGAAAGTTGATATAGTGGTTTAATAAATTTCCAAAGCATGGGACGTTCTGGAGCATGTAAAACCAAACTATCGAGATCGAGGTTTCATATATCGGGGACAGTATTGTTTGTAATTTGTGGCGTGACGATATTACTTTAGTTGCTAGTGCGGAAGGGAAATCTGCACCCGAAGCAATCTGCAAAGCAGTATTGATTGCAAGTAAATAAAATCCGCAAATTATAATAAATAAAATATGATCATACACCTACATATACATAATATCAGGCAGCAAGAGATTCATAATACATTGAGAGTAGGTGGCACTATTGACAAAGAAAAAACTAAGTGAGCGGAGGTACTGCATCGAGAGATTAACTCACTATGATCCAGACAAGAAAATTGAAACGTGGAAGCAAACGAGTTGGTGTGATGATAAGGTTGACGTCCTGGAATCATTATTCTTATCTTCTAATACGAGGATATTTGACAAGCAGACAAATAAGGAAGTTCGCAGGAACGTGGATTTGAGTGAGTGGACTAAATATAGAAATAAATAATACAAAAGGCATGTCATAAATAAGATGTGACATGCCTTGAATCCATTACATATCTTCTTTGTCTGTGGCCTCGAACCATTGAATATAAATGCTGTCTGCAAGTAATGGATGTGATTTTCCGTTAGCCATATGCAGATCCCCATCCAATACAAGAACGGAGCGCCTAGAAAACTTCTCGATTGTTTTTTGGAGAACATCTTGATTAGATGCTCCCTTTGTTTCGAAGCAAAGAGGTATGCGGATTTCTCCATAAACCCGATAAGTGTCTTGCTCCATGAAGTGACCAGCTCCTAGTTTGATGTTAGATGTGGGGATGCGGTATATGTATAATATCACCCTTTTACCAACTTGGCAAACATATGTTCGCATATCCGTTCTGTTTTTGTCGTCTGTCCGGTAATATCGCAATAATATTTTATTGATTTTATAACTAAACGATGCTATAATATGGATATAGAGGAGGGATACGAATTGATAAGTTTCGAACCATTGAGGTCATTTCTGGCCGAAAATGGTGTGCATATGAATTATCTGCACCACAACGGCATCATTTCTACTACGACTGCTGTAGCAATCAATAACGATACTGATACTGTAACGCTTCGAACGATAAACAAAATTTGCGAACACTTTAACATTCCGATTGAGCGAGTCGTAGCGGTGATTGATGAGAGCGGTGAGGTATATGAAGACAAGGAAGAAATTGAAGATGAAATTGCTCAGAATCAGCCTCCACGCAGACGTAAATTTAAAGTTGCAGACTTGAAGGCGATTCGGAAGGCAACGAATCTTTTGCAGCAAGATGTTGCAGAATATATCGGAGTCCACAAACAATTAGTCGGGCTATGGGAACGTGGAGGCCAAGCGATTTATGAAGAACATTTCGTAAAGTTGAAAGAGCTGCTTCAAATACCAGAAGAGAATGTTGAAGAGATCAAATAAAAAGAGGAGATGTTAAAATTATGAAGAAGACAACAATCAAAAAAGAATTTGCGAGCAAAGAAGCTAACGAAGACTTGCAAATCAGTAGCAATCCTTTGACAGAATGGGCAAATCAAGATAATGCCTTTTCATGGTTGAACGATGTTAACTTTCCAAACGAAATTGAAGTAGATGAGGATCGAGAAACTATTACTTTAGTTAGAGTTGATGACAAAGAAGTGCGCTTGGAATTGAATGGCGAAATTTTGAAGTCGCTAAAAGATATCATCTCGAAATATGAAGGAGTCTGGAATAGTTTAAAAACAGAAAATAAAAGTATTTTCAAATAGGTCAGTTGTGCGGCAGAAAGTAAACGAAAATCTAATTTCAAGGGGTGCTAGAGATGAATGAAACTCATAAACAAACTCGAAAAGAATTGAGCGAAGCTGAACATAAGGCACGTTCTGCAAACGATGATCTGAGAGTAGCGCAAAAAGCATACACTAACTCACTCATAGAAGAGTGTATTGAAGGGATTATAAAGATTAAGAAAGAATCTGGAGATATTACGGAGTTTGATTTGAAGATTTTTATCAATGATTTGGTAAGCAAGGTTAAAGATATTCGATGAATAACTGATTTCCTGGCAAAAGGAGTGATCTTAATGTTTAATATGAGTGATATTAGAGCACTCGAATGGATCAAAGAGCATCGTGGGGAAATTGAATTTCGAAATGGCTACATTCGATTTAATGATGATGGAACTATCGATACCGACATGTCATGCGAATTTCAAGATTACGTATCTGTAAAAGTCGGATTTGAGTCGAAAGTAGCAAAGACAATTTATGCTGCAACTAAGGAACTGCAAAAATGGTATTACGGCTCTAAATGGGATGGCGAACTTATTGAAGAAGAACCTTCATTAGAGATTTGAATGAAACGGAGATTTCATGGAGATGGGGGAGCATATTATTCAAAGTAGAGATACTTCAAAATATTGCAATGATAGAGCAGGACATTGGGAAACAAAGAGCAAACAAGCAGCGGCGAGAGGAAAATATGACAAAGCTGGTGAATATAGAACTAAGGCATTGCAGTGGGCAGCTCGCGGGAAAAGAGCTGAAGAGGCAAGAATAAAGAGGCGATAAAAGATTGGTTTCATGAGAAGAAGAGAGAGGGTGCCAAAAATGGAAGTATATTTGGTTATCGGTGAGAGCATGTTAAGTGATAATAACGAAAGCATTTATGTTGGAACGGATTTTGATAAAGCCGTTTTAAAATACAAGGCTGCTAAAAAGGCATTTATTTATAGAAAAATCGAAGTATGGGTTGACGGAGAAAGAGTTAGAGACATGGAAATTGAAGATTAATGTTTCGATAAAGGACTCGTTTCATTCAGAATGGAGGAAGGGGTGAAAAGATGCCTTATAAGATTGTAAGAGGAATCCCTAATGTTTCGTATACACTGTTAGAAGATATGGGTTTGCTAGGTATCAAGATAAAACGTGTCTGGTCAATTTTAGATGAGGAACGGATGTTTGAAGGAGATAAATTCGATACTCAAACAGGCGAGAAAATTGAAAATCCTATTAAGAGAACAATTGATAATCCTAAATTGCAGCATGGTATAACGGCATTCTTGGAGGATAAAATACACGACTGGAACATTTATGATGTTAGATTTAAGTATTACACTCGAATTGCGGAAGAAGGAAGAAAGATGGATCTGCTAATCGAACATGAGTAGATAAAATACTAGTTTCATCAACCCCACTTATAAGGAGATAGGTAAATGCAAACATGGGAACAATTAAGTAAGAATAAGGTGTTTTATACAGCAAGCGAAATCGAAACCACTGACGACGACAACAACGAAGTAGTTATTAGTAAACACCAAAAAATGAATTTAGTTTATGTTGAATCCAATGAAGTTTTACTTACAGTTGAAGGTGGATTGTATGATGGTTTCGAATTATATTACTATACCAATCGTGAGAAACCAGAGGACTTATTGACTGAAAGCGAGTTTGCAGAACTCCAGGATAAGGCATTTTGGAAAGATGAATTTAAGAAAGTAAAACAATGCACTCAACGACAAGATTCATTAAATGAACAGATGAGCGACCTATATACAATTGCAAATAAGTTCGGGTTTTATGATGCAGCAGATTTTATCAAAGAGAAATTCGTAGGAAGATAATGAAAGAGTTGTTTTATTGGAAACCATGCGGATGGAAATGTGATTGATTATTAAGGAGAGATCAGGAAGTATGCGATGGGAGGCACAAAATGAAGAGTTTCGTGGAGTAATCGAATTGTGGAAAGGAATTTGGCACGCAACTATTTATAAACAAAATGCCATAGAATTGCAAAGACGATTTTCTTCTAAAGCAGCTGCTGAAGCACATTTAGAAAATGCATATAACTTAACACAATTTAAAGGCATTGTAGGAACCGATCAGGAAATTGGAAAGGTATATGGCAAACTAAAAATATTAGAAAGAGTCAGCAATGAAAAAAGCAGACACAAGAGATATCGCTGTTTGTGTGAATGCGGTAATCTAAGTGAACCATTATTGGGGAGCCTTAAAAATGGATCAACTAAAAGCTGTGGCTGTCTAAGAGGTAACAACAAAGGTAAGAAATATAAAGTAATTAAGAAAGTCAAAACGAAGAAAATAAAATTCAAAGAGAAGAAAATAAAAGTTACATTGATGAGCGGAGAACAGTTGCGAGAATTGAGAAAAAAACTACAAAAGACTCAAACTGAAATGGGTGAGTTGTTAGGTATTACAAAACAATATGTTTCACTTTTAGAACTTGGCAAAAGTAGGATTAATGAGAAAGTTTATAATCAGATTTTGAAATTAGATTCCAAGGAAACCTGAATTTCATGGGGAATGAGGTGATGTAAAATACAACTCGAACTAATGAGATATTATGATTGTTATTGCTCCAGATGTGGTAATTGGGCCAGTGGCGATTGTAATCCATCCGATCTAGGGAAAAATAAAAGCACTGCTGATAAATTCCTAAAGAGGCTTGGATGGAAAGTTGTAAAAGGTGAAAACGTTTGTGGTTATTGTCTTAATGGAGAAAGGCGATAAAAACTGACTTTCATGGGAGGCTAGTTATGAAGGATATTAAATTTCGAATCGACGCCATTTTGTCTGAACAACTAGATGGACTAAAGGTTAAACCAAAAGCGATGGCTGCTAAAGCACATACTGACGCAGTAGTAATGATCAAAGAAGCAATAATTACCGAATACAGAAATGATAGTGTTTGTGTGCAAGTGTTGAAACATGATGTAGCTTCTGAAATTGGGCAGAAATATTGGATAGAATCTAAATACTTAGTAGAGGTATAATACAATGATATTTCACTTTTATGAGGTGCGAATGCAGAAATGGGGATTTTAATTAGAGGTGGATTTGAAACTTGTGACTCCTGCAAAGAGAGCAAGAAGGTGAATATTATCTTTGCTGGAGACACAAGTAAAAACAATTTAAATCAAATGGTTCTGTGTGACGAGTGCACTAACACACTTTCTAACCTAATAAGCAAATAAGAGATGCAATTTCATTGGAAAGCGAGAGTGAGATTAAATGCAATGGAAGGATCTAAGCGACAGCGCTCAAAGCATCCTAGAGTGGCAGGAGCATGTTCTAACGGGAAGGCCACAGGTACTCGTCATTGAGCGTGGTAAGGAGTTCTACCAACGCTGTCCTGCTTATAAAGGTGATGTCCGCGTTATGGTAACTGATGAACTATTCGAGGAAATTAAGTCCTGGTTGCCCTTTGCTGAAGATATTACATACTCGATTAAAGGCGAAAGGATTACAACTGAATTCAAAGATGAAATTAAGAAGAAATTAAATGGTGATTATTTAAAAGGAAGTGAGGTATATTAATCAAAGAAATGAACTACTCAAAATGGCCGCACAAAATTATATATATTACATGGTTAAGTCGGTGGTTTACCAAAGAGAAGAATCTTCAGAGTATAAATATAGTTCTGGGTATTTAACTGGCGTCTGCGCAGCTTATCAAGTTGATTACAATATTGTCGAATGCGATGCCAACTCATTTGACGTATGTTTCTCTCATCAAAAAAGCGGTAAGAAGTTTCTAAGCATTAAAGTAGAAATCCAATGAAATGTCAGTTTTATCAGAAAAGAGAGGAGATTTATATGAATGCAATTGTAAACCAGAACTTTGTTGTTTATCGACACTTGTCAAAAGAGCGATTACTCGTAAACGAAGGTGACACTGCTGAAGTAGTCTGGAAAGAAGATATTCGCAGCAAAGTTGTGTTCCTTGACGGAGAGGCCAAACATACATCCCATGTTATAGATAATATGCTTTTAGATTTTGTTGAAGAGTAAATAAAAAATCCACTTCATGAGGAGATGACATATAAATGAAAAATGAAAATGTTATGAACGCTTTTAGTGAAATGAGTAGGGCTGAATATGCTCTGGGAAATGCCGTTGATGATTTAAAAGCAACTCAACAATCATACAAGAATGAGTTGATGAATGAGTGCATTGGTAATATCCTAAAGGTACAGGAAGCGGAATGTAAACTAACCGAAAGAGACTTGATGATATTCCTGCGTGATTTGATCAGTAAGGTTTCTGATTTGAGACTTCCACGATAGGGAGAATGTAAAATGATGTATAACGAAGTGAAGAGAGAATTTATTGAAAATAAAACTGATATCGAATTGGTTCAAGCTATTGAGGAACCATTTAAACGTGGCGGATTACTTGAAAAATGGTGTGATGATCATGATGACCAATATGAATCTGAGTTGAATTTAGATGACATGAATCATGCTGTGTTGAATGAGATGTTTAGACGCTTTATAGACCGCACTAAGGAGTCAAGGAGACAGATAATTAGGGAAATGGCTGAGAAGGTTTGTGACGCCAATGACGCAGCTCTGAGAAGGTTGGATGACTAATGGAACTTGAAAAACTGTGGGAGCTGCCGGATCGTTTGCCTGAAAGGAAATGTTGGAAATTCTATTATAGAAGCGACAGGTCAGTTAGGCTTGAGGTGACAGCCAGCAGTTATGAAGAAGCTTGGATTAGATTAAAAGAAGTCCTCACAGGTAAATAATTATACTATTTCATAAGGAGATAATATCATGAAAACAATTGAGCAAATGATGAGCGAACTAACTGATGAGCAAATCGAGAAAGCATTCAATGAAAATGAGTCTTGGCGTAAAACGGGAGTCTTAGAAGATGGAGTTCTGCGTAGCACTTATGAAAAGTTCTGCGAAGAGAATGGTGGAGTTAAGTATCTGATTCATTTAATCACCGAGCCACTACTGTATGAAATGGTAAAGCGATATCGAAAAGTATTAAATCAATAAAAAGACTCATTCATAGGAAGTAAGGAGAATCCATATGTACAATCTATATGTCGACAAGAGTGAAACGAAAATCGAAATTAAACCACTTAGAAAGGTATTTCATAATCATATTGGATCTATAACTGATGAAGTCTCCCAATATAATAGCGTGTATTATTTTTGTGCGAAGAAAAAGCCACTCCTTGATCTTGCCACTCGAATAAAAGAGGAATGGTTGAAAGAAGCTGAGGAACGTGTGAATACAATTAAAAAAATTACGATAAAATAACAGTTTCATCAGGAAAGGATAAAGATCGATGAACTTTAATTATTTGCCATTTAATAAGACGTTGGAAGCGACTGTACGAGGAAACTACGCGTATCAAGTGTCATACGAGATTGCAACTGAAAACGGACCAATTACGAAAATTGTTTATATTAGCAATAAAAATGAATTAACTGAAGAGCAAATAATTGATCAACTTCAACAAGTAGTTGATTTTGAAACTGAAAGAACAGATTTTAAAATCTTTGCTTTCATTGGTTTTACTCTGCTCAATGCTTACAAAAGATAATGTTACTTGCTCTTTATAGTTGATCAAATTGACGATTTCATGAGGTGAAGAAGAATGTTTAATTGGACCACTTTACTCACCAGTGCAGTTGTCAGTGCTTCAATTACAGGAGTAATAGGCGTTCTAATAAAAGGAAGTATTGATCGGAGACTTGAAAGTAACAAGCAAAATTTTGAGAAAGAAAAATTATCTTATACTGCGTCTACACAAACACAGATCGAGAAACTAAAGCTTGAAATCAGTCAATTGAATGCACTAAAACAAAAAAATCTGGAACATTTCCACGCCATGAGTCAAGTCGTCCAAAATCGTCGTATCCAAGCAATTGAGATTGCATGGCATGAATATATCGATACTCGAAAATATGTTGCGCCGATTATCAACTTTTTTTCTATAATTAAACAATCTGAATATTTCAGTGTTTTGAATAACTTGGACGACAAGGACTACTTAAACTTAAAGTCAATTGATGAACGCAGTTCACCAAGAGGTTTAGACACAACGTCTCTTACGGAGAATCTTGTAACGCAGAGACCTTTTTTAGGTGAAGACGCCTATTTTAAAATTAGATCTGCTTTAATGATTCTTTTGAGATTGAGATTAATGTATCAGGACATGGTGAATAAGAAAGAAAATTATTTATGGATTCAAGATGACTTGCTCATTGGTCATGTACACGTTATCTTTAGTGAAGATAATTTCAGTAGAGTTGTAATGCCAATGGAGTTAAATAATCCACATGTTCTTTTGGATTTGATAAATAGTATTGAACTTGAATTAAGTAATACATTAGAAGCGATCATTTCAGGTGAAACTAGTGCAAATCTCAGTCTCGAAAGAGTAGAACTTCTGAATAAAGGTTATAGAAAACTGTAATCTGATAAAAACATACTTTCATGAGGTGATATAATAATTATGTCTGATCCAATTAAGGGTTTCTATGTGTCTCTAAACGATGATTACGGAGAAGAAACTGTTGAGTCCATTGTCGCTGCTGTACGCATGATTAAGGGTGTGCAGGACGTAGCACTGAGCGTTTCAGATGCAGACGATTGGATGAATAGGAATCGAATTAGAAGGGAATTCAGAGATAAAGTATACGCCTTATATGAGGAGTTCAATTAACTTGAAAGAGGTTATAATTTCACGTCCTTTAGATGGCTCCAGGAAGGATTTGTGGGTTGTTATTGATAAGAAAACTCAAGAGGAAATTAAGGTTTTTACATACAGAATTGATGCCTTCCATTACTGTTTAGATAATAAGTACAAGATAGTGTTAGGGTAAAATTGAAACAGATAAGCGTCTGAATCAAAGCAAGGAGGCTAATAATTAGAAATTTCATAATAAATTCATTCAAAATGCACTCCCTCTTTTATGTAGGGGAGTGTATTTTTTAATTTTAATTGTGTATACTATAGTCAATGACAAACGCAGTATAAAATAGTGTAGTTGTATCTAAGTGAGGAGATGAGTTAATGAGTGAAGCAATTGAAACGAGATCTATTCAGGATATTCTTCCAGAGGTTCTAACTGAAATTGCACAAAACAAAGAACTAATTAGAACTATTGATGACACACTCGCTACTGAGCACAATGTACCTAGAGGAACATTTGTTGAATTAGTTGCAAACACAGAGAAAGTACAGCAGTTGTCTGATGAAGAAATTGCATTTTATACTGTGGCTCTACATAAGGTCACAGAAAACGTAAAAATTGATCCTTCGATATTCTTTACTCAAAAACAGGTTAAAGCGGCTGCTAAGTATAAGTACGAAGACGAGAAAGCCATTGAATATCCATATACGCTTCGCCATGTGACCGAATTTCCGACAGGTAGAGACTATATCACATATATTAGTTTCCAGGAAATTGCGGCCCTCTGGAACGCAGGAGTAATTACTTACAACTTCCAAACTCAAAGATTAAGTAAAAAACGATTAAGTAAGAGAACAGGTCAGATTGTTGAGAAAGAAGATGTTCAACAGAAGAGTGTTAAAGCGATTACTAAGTTGATGGTTGAAGGTAAGTATAAGCCTGATGCTTTGTTGTTAAATATCCTTGTTGATGGTAATGACAAGATTACTTTTGAAGATGGACAGTTAACTATTTTTGAAGGTACTACAATTAACCTAATTGATGGAATGCATCGACTTACTGCGATCCTGAATGTACTTGAGGAAGAACCTAATATTGAAGGTTATATTGGTGTTCAGATTAAACACTATCCACTGGAAGAAGCTCAGTTCTTACTAGGCCAGATCAACACAGTAAATCCCTTTGATAAAACTCTTGTAAAGCACTACAAAGCAGAAACAATTGGTGCTCAGATTGCAAAAGATTTAATGAACATTCACGAGTTTAAGAACAGAATATCAATTAAAACTGCTCTAGATAAAAAACTCAATTTGTTAACAAACTTTGCCATTTTGTCTGATACAATAGAATCAGTATTTGAACCTCAAAATGCCAAAGATCGTTATGATATTCTAGACGCACTGAAGAAGTTTTTTGGTTATTTTATGGCTAACTATGAAGATCAATTTGGTAAAGAGAAATCCAAGTTAATTGAAACTTCTTGGTTTGTACATCACAACATGTTCGTTGGTTTTATTGCGCTTGCTGGTAAACTTTATAAGAAGTACGGAAAAGACTTCCCAGTTGATGACATTGTGAAGGTAATTGACAGTATCAACTTTGAGAAAAAAGAAGGTACTCAACTGAACAATCTGATGGCTGGCCAAGGTAAAGTTAACTCCAATAAGGTTAAAGGCGAGATTCGTAAGTTATTTGAAGAACAAGCTGACAAACTGTTGAAGTGAGGTATACCGATGGCTAATGTTTTGTATGAAGATAAGTGGTACAACGAAGAGATAAAAAAAGAGTATATTGATTCAGGCTTTGGTCCAGGAACAAAGAAAATTCTAGATAGAACATTTAAGATATCTTACAAGATGGAAGAGGAACTTGGTAAGGATCTGTATAGTTTCAATAGAGAAGAACTAAGAAGATTGTTCTATTTGTTCTTACCTACGACAGAGTATGCTAGCAGGAATAACTGCAAATATGTGTCGAAATATATCGAATGGAGTATTGAGAGAGGCTATAGAAAAGGTTTAAATCCATTGGATAGTGTTGATAAGGCATGGCAGGAACAATTTAAAGTAGCATCTAAAAAGTATTGGACTGACAGTGAGATAAACAGCATTCTAAACAAGTTGGTTAATGCTCAGGACGCAGCCATTGTGTCGCTGCTCTGGAACGGTGTAAAAGGCTCTAGGAACGCTGAGATAACCAACCTTAAACGCAGTGACGTCCATGCTGATAAGAACCAATTAACGGTTACAGACGAAGACGGAACCACACGTACAGTATCAGTTGATGATCGTTGTATTGCTCTTTGTGAAAAAGCATTACGTGAATTGTATTACGAAAAAAAGAATGGCAATGTGAGCAAGGATATTCGGTCGGAAACGGCTGCATTAGTTGATAACCAATATATCATCAGGTCCGCCCAGACACACACAATCAGATTCGATGAAGCCGATTTCACAATCGTCCATAGAAGATTAAAGACGATTAAAGATGATCTTGGAGAGGAAAATTTTACGCCAACCAATATTCTTGAAAGCGCCATGCTCTTCGTTGCAAAAGAACTGTATCAGCAAACCGGAAGATTAGATGATGAAGAATATAAGGTCATTGCTGATAAGTTCAATATTACAAACAATCAAAGCATGCAGCGATTGAGATCAGAGTTCTTGAATTTAGATACAGTAAAAGAGGTTTATAATCTGTCCTAGATAAATTTCTAGGACTTTTTTTAATATTAAAGTAAATAATGAATATTTATCTTAAAAAGGATTGACTTTGGTAAATCGAATATGCTAAGTTACATACATAAGGAGTTGCCAAGTGGAAAACGAGGTGAAACATGCCAATACAGAAATTATGCGAATACATAGCAAAAGGGATTTATAATAATTTAGAAAACTACATCTCAGAAGATATAGATAATGATATACTAAGAATGGAAAAGAAATTGGGAGTTATAGCAATTTACTTATTGTTATTACCAATACTAATTTTCACAGGGATCTACTTTGGGGTGCTAAAGGAAGTAATCATATCAACTATATCGCTTGCGATTATTCGCATTTGGAATGGTGGCAATCACTTTAATACTCCAGATTCATGTCTTTTGGTCACGACAGGCGCTATCCTCGTAAATCCCTTGATAAGTCACAACGATCCACCTCAAAGTTTTTATGTAGCAGTGACATTGTTCGCCATAATCGTTAATCTGTTCCTTAGCCCATATCACACAAAACATAATGGAAATAACATACATAAAATAATTTCATGTGCGGTCTGTATACTATCATATTTCCTATCTAACACCATGCTGCTTACATTCTTCATTCTGTCATTTGATTTGATTTACCGTAACCAAAGGTTAATGAGGATATGGAGGATGTAAGATGGCGAACTTTTTGGAATACATGTTATTCTCAAGCTTTGAGTATTTAGCAATCTTCGTCCTCATCTTCAGTTTCTTCAACATTGATTTCAGATCATATAGGTGGGAGATACTATTATCGATCATCGGAGTTACGTTCGTATCCTACTTACTTGTAATCGCAAAAATGTTCGACTATGTTCCATTGCCTTTGATTTTAGTACCAGCTTTGATTCTTACGTTCGTTAAAGTTTTCAAGATGCCGTTAGCAAGGTCAACCATTGTGATTATTGGTGGCTTTACTTTCTACTTTGTAGTTCAGTGGCTAGTTTCACTTATTGGAGTTGGAATGGACGCATTATCGCCAGACGACCTAAATAAGTCATTCTCAACTAAGACATATTCATTCCAAACATTGTGCGCGGTACTCGCTATCTCAGTAGGAATGTATATCAAATTAACAAATGGCGGTTTTGGGTTTAACTTAAAGAGTAGAAAATCAAACTATAAAGCTTTCCTTTACTTGACAATCGCCATTATACTTATTTTGGGACTGGTCTGTATAAGTTTCTACATATACTTGTCGATATCGCTAATGATAGTTGCAACAATTGTAACCATTGTATCGTCAATAATATTCCTGTATTTGTCCCATAAAAGGGATCAAATAGAATACAATTAATGAAGGGAGGTGAATATTTTGAAAAAGATTATTTCTAAAGTTGTAGTTAAGGCAGTTGAATCCGTACCAGAAGCTGTAATCGATAAGGTTTGGCTTTTCTTTAACACAAAGACTAAGTAATTGATAAGTCGATGAATACATAGAGTATGTAGCGCACTCATTTATTGGGTGCGTTACATTAATCTAAAATGGAGGAATCGTAAATGGAGAACTTTATAAAGAACTTCAAAGAAGGATTTCAAAATTTCACTACTTCTGAAAAAGCACAAATTATAAACTCCATTTACCAAAGTGTAAGTTCTGAGTTTATTACTATTCCAAATGAGGAAAAAGGTTTTGCTTTTGAACCTGTAAACAATATTGTCTTCGTTCGCCAGTTGAAATCTGGTAACATTGTAATCAGAACTATCGGCAGCGAAGTTTCCTTTAAATCTTTTCCGTATGATCTTGTTGAATTCCTTGAAGAAAACAATGAAAATTTTAAGTGTTTAAATTATGGTTTGTTAGCAAACATGACAAAGATGAAGCAATACGATTCATTTAAAAATGTAGTGTATTTTGATAATGGAGCGCAGGTAGACGTTACAAGATCTGCGATCAAAAATATAGTCTCCAAACAACTAGGGAAAATAAACGATATTTCTGAACAAAGTATCTTTAAAATGCAATACAACTAGATTCAACAAGCTTCGACAATGTTCTTACAACTTGCATAACTGAATAATAATGTAAATATCGATTTTTTAGTAAAAAATCTGTCTTATTGTTCAAGGAAAATTTTGATAATATATAATCATTATCTATATAAAAAATAAGGGAGAAGGCGATGATGTATAATTATCAATACAAAAAAACAACCTCTAACAAATGAGTTGAACTTGGCGGATCACTCATTTATCGGAAGTCGTTTCTTCATCCTTTTCAAAGTATATAACAGGTTATCTAACATGTAAATTTAAGCTTAAGTCTTTAAATGGGTCTTGACTAAAATAAACTTATATGTCCAATAAGGGGATGTAAGATAATTGTCCATTATAGTCGGAATATTCAAAAAAATATTCACATCTGATCATCATGCCAAGATGGGCGGCAAGCCAGAGTTCGTTAAAGAACTTGAGGCCAAAGGGATTAGGGGTATGGCCGCTGTCCGTTATATGATGAATGAGTATAAAACTAATAATCAACAACTACCAGGAGAAAAAATCTATGAGTGAGTTTACCTACGACTATTTGCTGCATAATTGGGATCGCGGCATTACTCAGTTTTTCGCTGGTTTAGTTGAGTGTTTTGGCGTTCAAGAAGACGATGAATTATTTATTTTATTGAAAGAGCATATCCGCGAAATGGACGACTTGAATGCTTGGATTGACTGCTTTGAAGGTAACATGGATTATCCAGCGATCAGGAAGACAACTCGAACATACATAGAAGGGTTGTCATTGAACGCATAGATAAATAGGGGAGGAAGAACCTCCCCACAAAAATAATTATAAAGTGAAGTATGCTAACTATTGACTTTTAATTAACGAATTTGATACCATGCTTAAAGTTAGCAAGACGGAGATAAGGAGGTTGATCATATACAGCGTGTTCGCAGTCCACCCTTATATAAATTGCTTAGTGAGTTAATAAAACTAAACAATAATATAAGGAGATTGAACAATACATATGGCGGAATTAGTTCAAAACAAAGGTTCGGTAAAAGTATTTGGTCAAGTGGTTGGTCTACATAACGAGAACACTTTCCGTAAGGGTGTAACGAAGGACGGACAGGGCCAACCTTATCAAAGCGCAAGTCTGGCTGTGAAGACTAGTGAAAACAACGTAATTTATAATCTTGATCTGTTTGGTCAAGTGCCCACAGGTAAAGTCAAAGTGTTTTCGAACAAGAACGGTGAGAAGCAAACACTAGAGATTGATTGGGACGATAAAGACAATCTCCCTGAAGGATTCACTCCATTTGGTTTCAATGCTGTTCGTACTTCATTCGAGAAGGATGAAAAGGGTAAAGCGATTCAGAAGAACTACTTTAACTATGATGGCGTAGAAGTAATCAAGGAATCGCTAAGTGAAGGTGATTCTATTTGGATTAATGGTACTTTTAACGTCAATACATTTATGAGTAATGGCGAAGAAAAGTCTACGGTTAAGTACACGATTGGTTCTATTGGCTTGCTAAAGGAGCCAGTTGACTTCAGCGCAGAAGGATTCAAGGAAGTTGCCTCGTTTGAGCAAGAATTTGTAGTCATTCATACCGATATTGATAAGGCAAATAAAAAGGTGTTTGTTACTGGCCGAATTATCAACTTCAACAAGACCTGGAATGACATCATGTTTGTTGTTGATGGCAATGAGTTTGAAACTTTAGCAGCTAACGTAGCCAAGAAATTCAAATTTGGCGATGTAGTAACTGTTCAAGGTAAAATCCGAAACGGCACAGTTCTGGAAGAGATCAAGGAACAGCCTTCTGCTTTTGATTGGGGCGGCGAGGCTCCAGAAGGTCAAGGCAAGAAGTTTAATCGTAACCGCATTTCGGAATTGCAAATTACAAACGTTACTGAGTTTAAGCAAAAGGTTTATAAAGAAGATGACTTCTTCAAATCTGCCGATCCGTTTGAGCAAACAAAAGGAAGCAGCTCTTCGTCTGACCCATTTGCAGAACAACCTTCTGAAGATCCATTTGCTTAATAATATTAAAATGAAAAAGGGAGAATGATATAACTAAATGGCATTACAAAAACGTGAGAAAAAGCGCGAAGGTGTAACATTTCTATGGTACGGAGAGTCTGCTACAGGTAAAACTCCAACGGGTCTTTCATTTCCTAATCAAGCTTTGTTTGATAGTGATGGTGGCACGAAGTTTTACGATGAGTATGATCAAAATATTCTTACTGAATCCAATACGCTTTCATTTAAAGAAATGAATGATGACTTAGACGAGTTGGAAGGCGACGAAGAACTATTTAACCAAGTTGAAACAATCAACATTGATTCGGCCACACGATATCATGAAAATATGAAACACGCAGCACTTAAAGTTGTTGAACAACGTGCGCGAAAAGGCAATCGTCTAATCGAGGGAGAAGGTCTTTCATTCAAAGAATATGGCGTTATGGGGCTACACTACGACCGATTCTTTGCTCGACTACTCACTTATGTCAAGATGGGTAAAAACCTATCATATGTTGCCGAAGCATCTGACGAAACAGAGAGCCGCACTGACGCTCTAGGAAATCAAATTAGTGTTAAGGTTGGGGTCAAACCGAATCTCCCAAAAGGCAGTAAGTTTGACTTTGATGTTGTAGTTCAAACGTTCATTAAGGATGGCAAATCCTACGGTAAGATTGAAAAAGATCGCACCAAAACTTTTAATATTGGCGATATTGTTGAAATGCCCAACTATAAGCACTGGAAGGTCGCCATTGAAAGGGCGCAACAAGGTAAGATTAGAACCAAAGAAGAGATTAAGAGTTTTGACCAGATTCTTAGTGACGAAGCCAAGGACCTTACCAATGTTGCAGTTGACGATGCTGACAAGATTAAAGACGAAATCACAAAAATTATCATTGCGCTTCCTCAAGCAAAGCAAAAAGAAGTTCAGGATGCCTTCACTGCCAAAGTTGGCGATGCTAAGTATAAGAGCACTAGCGACTTAGCAAAACTTAAGAAGTATCTTGATGTGGCTCAGTCTATCAAGTAATTACGATAAAATGAACCTTTCATAAGAAGTAAATAATACGTAAGACATAGGCTCCATGCACTTGCAATTCAAACCTGCATCTCGTGGAGCCTATGTAATATCAAAGGAGGTACGGATGGGAAGTATAATCCTGTCTTTGTGGTTACTACTACTTAATTTCATGCATCTTGACATAACCACTAAAGAAGCGCAAAAGAGCGTTCAACCAAATACAATTATAACGTTGGCTGCTGAAAATCCAGTTAAGAAGCCTGATACACCTGAAGAAAAGTACGCGGATATTAAAAGTGAAACCTACCTTGTAACCGCGTATACTGCTGGTTACGAATCCACTCAAAAACATAAGGGTGAAAAAGGTTATGGTATTACAGCTAGTGGCGCTACAGTTAAAGAGAACCACACTATTGCTTGCGCCAAGTCATTAGAGTTTGGGACTCAAATCTACATACCTGAATTAAATAACGTTTATGAGTGCCAGGATCGTGGTTCAAAAATAAGAAATAATCACATTGATATCTATATGGAGAATCTTGATGATGCATTGGCGTTTGGGAAGCAGAAATTAGAAGTTAAAGTCTTACCGAATAGGGAGGATTGAAGACAATCAAAATCATCGCCATAGAGGGCCTCGATAAGAGTGGCAAATACTCTGCTGCAAACATGCTCCTGGATCGATTGACTGTAGATGGTTATAAGGTCGCTAAAGGTGAACATCATCGCTATGATCAACCGACAGGCGAACTCATTATGAAGTGGCTTAAAAAAGAGTATGATGTTGATCAAAGTACCATTGAGTTAATTATGACGGCTGATAAGCAAGCACAACAGAAATGGTACAAACAACTTGAAGATGAGGGCTATGATTTCCTTATCCTAGACCGTTATACTCTCAGCCAACTTGCATATGCCAATGCTAATAAGATCCCCGTAGAATGGACTGTAGAGCTTCAGAGATACATGAGGAAGCCTGATATCGACATTGTAATTGATATCTCTCCAGAGGTTAGTATGGGACGCAAGGGTAAACACAATGAAGGACAGAATGATCGCTATGAATCAGACAGAGCGATGCTTGAAGAGGTACGATCTAATTACATTCTCATGAAAGAAAAATATTCAGCTCCGATGAAATTTATCGTAAATGGTGAGCAGCCAATCGATGACGTTCATTATGAAATTTATCAGATCGTTAAAGATAATCTATGCGAGGTGTCGTTTGAAGAAACGGATTGCAATTGATCAAGATCAATGTTTGGCAGATATCCTATCTGAATGGTTACGACGATACAATAATGAATTCAATGATAATCTGAAGACATGTCAAATGACTCATCAGAACTGTCATGATATAACAAAGGCTGGTAAGCAATTTTATAAGTATTTGGATGATCCCGAATTTTTCGAGTCTCTACCGTTAATTGAAGGCAGCATAGAAGCAGTAAGAGAACTATCTTATACATATGAGATTTTTGTTGTGACCGCACCATATAATCCTAATAATGTTGAACCAAAATCGAATTGGCTTAAGAAGTACTTTCCATTCATCAAAGAAGATAATTATGTGTTTACAAGAAACAAAAGTATTGTAAATGCTGATTGGCTCATTGATGATAAGCCAGGAAACTTTGAAGGATTCATTGGTAAAGCATTGCTCTTTGATGCTCCACATAATAGAACGGAAACGCGATACAGGAGAATGAGGAACTGGACAGAAGTATTAAACTATTTTGATGGTCGATAAAAAATCAATTTCATGGGGGATTTACAGAATGAGAAAGTTTAATGTGGGGGATAAGGTAGTATTTTTAAAAAGCAAACTTGCTGAACAGCACCAAATAGTTAATGTCGAAGGAACTGTTACTCATTTTGATGAAACTGATATTTATTATCCTTATAGAGTTGAATACATAACTCGCGAAGGCACTAAACATTGGTTTCCTGTAATGGCTTCAGAAATCACACTTGTTGATGACCAGCCAGAGATTGAATTAAGAGATGGTTACAAAGTCATTTATAGCGATCCAGCAACAATTGTTATCTTCCCTGACGGTATCAAAGGTGTTGCTAAGGTACTTCCAGGCGATAAGTATAACAAGGAAGTTGGTCACGAAATTGCTCTTCGTAAAGCCGAAATGAAAGCGAATTTGAAGCGCAATAAGGTACTGAAGCAAGAGATTAAAAAGCTTGGAAATCAAGGACTGTGATAGAGGGAGGGTAAATCATTGGGATACGCACTTATAATATTGATTGGTTTTATTGTTGGAGCACTCTCGTATTATTTTTTTGATGAAGAATTCGAAATAGAAATATCAGTACTTAGTGGTTTGATCGGAGCATTGATTGCGCTATTACCGATGTTAGTTGCAGCTATGTTAATTCATTCTTTCAATGATCAAGAGGAATACATAAAAGAAGAAATACCTATGGTCGCATTGAAAGATAATGTTGGAGTAAGCGGACGCTTCTTTCTAGGCTCAGGTTCTGTCGATGATGAAATGAAATACTATTACATGGTTCAGTCAGATAAAGGAATGCAGATTCAAAGCGTGAGTGCTGAAAAGAGTTATCTGATCGAGACAGATAAGGAGCAACCAGTAATTAAGATTACTGATAAGCGATTCAAAAATAAAAACCTAGAGCGCTGGTTCCCTTCTTGGGAATCGGGAGATACAACTATCTATGTTCCTAAAGGTTCAATCGATTACAACTACAAAGTAGACTTACAATAAAATTCGAGTTTCACACAGATTGGAGAGAATGATAACTTGTATTTCTATCAGGAACCAAAGAACTGGGGATTGGTTGAAAGGTTGAATGCTCTTGAGAAAAAGTATGGAAAGAACAAATGGTATCATTTAAAAACAAAATTGAAGCCAACCGTAGAGGAAATGGACGATTTACATTTAGAAGCATTAATTCAGTCTAAGATATATTACAACTATTATCTTAATAATCCTATGTTCCACATTGTTGGACACAATGATGCTTAAAATCAGGATTTTATCGGGAGGAAGAAAATGTGGGTTGTAGGAATTAATCGTCCATTCTATCCTAGTGTGAGTTTCTGGGACAATGAACAAGATGCACTTGAAGAATACAAATATTTGCTGCGTGAAAACGAAGAAGGCGGAATTCATGACTGCAAAGTATTTATGGCTATTGTAAGTTGTATCGATGATATTGAAACGAATTATTAAAATGAAATTGAACATTTATCAGGAGTGGTTAATATGCATTTTGGATCAATTTGTGCTGGTAAAGAGGACAGAGAACTTCTTGAGAGTTTCGGTATCAAAGTTGGAGAATATGACGAAGTAAATAATGAATTTGTGAACTGCATTGTATCCGATAGTGTCCTAGAAAAGTTGGATAGCCATTGGGGAAATTTTTATTGGAGCTTAGATTTCGATATGGATCTGGGAGAATAAAAGCGGAATTTCAATGGATTGTGAGGTGGCATATTGAATCTTACTGTTTTACAAAATCATCTCGACGATTGCCTTTTGTACGTCAATGGGGAAGCACATAGCGACATAGATTATAGAGATGCGATGTGTCTTGAGTGGTTGAAAAGCATTGTTAAAGATAAAATAACAATTGATTTTAAGGATGTTGCAATAGAACGCCAGTATTACCCAGAATGGGATCTTAAAGTTGGAGACAAAGTATTTTTTAGAACTGACAAGCGACCATATACTGTGAAAGCATGTAATGAATCATTTGCGATCTGCACGAAACCTTTTAATATTCAAAAGACTTGTCTCTATACGATCATTGATTGGCGTAAAGGTAAACGTAATAGAAACAATATGATTTTTAATCCATATGATTATACAAAACAAGAAGACATCGACCAATGTTTACGTGAGTTGAGCGATCCTGAACATGTGTGTGAGATATCACATCGAGGAGCAGTGGATATGGATATCGTTCGAGTAGAAAGGAAACGTAAATGAAGCAACACATTTTTCCCAAGCAAGCAACAGAAATAGGAAAAGAGCAATTTTATTCTTTGTTTGATGAAGGCTTGGTCGATAGGAAGGACTGGGCCAACTATCATCATAAGAAGATGACTATTGGGAAGATGATCGAAGTGCTCACCAATATGAACTGGAACCTGGACATTCGTAAAATGAATGACTCCTTCCGAGTGTCCAATGTCATCGCAAATGGGAGAGCATTGAGCAGAACAGAATTGTGTGACGCACTTTGGGAAGCCGTGAAAGGTAACCTATAAAATGGAAATTTCATTGGGAGGGTTTATGTACAAGGTTGAGTTCACTAAAGAAGAAATCGATGCGTCTCTGATCCAAATTGGCGCTAGGATTGACGACCTGAAAAAAATTCAGAAAGAAGAGGCAAAGAAAGAGAATGTTAAACGAGTGCTGGAGATGGAAGAGTTCATGAAGCCGATCATCTCCTTCAGACAAAAATTGATGGATGTAAGATTCCGATAAATGTAAGATTTTATGAGAATAGGAGATTGAAATATGGGTGTAGATTTTTATGCTTGTAACTATTGCGGCGATACTTTTCCTGATTGCGGTGACTATACGAGATGTGAATGTGGCCAAAATTGGTGTTGCGATGACTGCGCAGAAACTGAGGGTTGGCGTCATGAACCAGATGGATTCAAACCAGAAGGGTCTAGATGGGAACAAGAAACGAGTTGTAACTATTGTAGAAAAGAAGATTATGACGATTTGACTTTACTTTCACACTCCTTGGATTTACTTGGTTTGTCTAGAGAAGAATTAATCACTAAATATAAGGAATCCAAAAGAAGGGATTAGGAGGATCTATGAGTCATACAGAGTATAAAACAGTGATTCGCGCAAAGATTGAGGGACTTGAAGGCAAGAGTAAAAATGAAGTTTACGAATTCTTCAAGGATATTTTGGGAGAGGCCAAATGGATTGATGAATACGACGGTGAAATTGAGAGGTTCTCCTACGAAGACAAACCTGGAAATTTTGTCGCAATTCAAGAATACAAATCTAAGCAATGGGGAGTAGACTATATTCTTGCGCATGGGAGCGATTATAGTGACGGCTCAGACGTCAACTTATCGATGGAGGAAATTGGAGGGTGTTGTAGGCTACTAAATGAGAAGTTCGGAGTTAAGGAATCAGAATGTAGACTGGTTAGTTACTCCTGGTATAACGGTGGAGACGAACCGATTAACTTTTAATTCCAATAAAGTTTAGTTTTTATGGGGAGAAGGAATATTATTGAGAAAAACGTATTGTGATGCCTGTTTAGAAGAGGCAGACAATTATCTTCAGACATTTGAGCCACTTTGTCACATTGTTGAGATGGCAGAGGGTAAGGGCCATGGATATGTGACGATGAAAGGTGATCCAACTTCTGGACGCAAAGAACACCTAGATTTATGTACTCCATGCTACAACGAAGTATTCACGGCTGCTTATAAAAAGGTGCAAGAAATTAGAAGTAAGAGACGTTAAAATACGGGATTCATGGGAGGTGCGAAAATGAATAGGAAAGTAGAAAGATTAGTTCTGGCTGACTGGAAAGAATGTCAATTTCAATCATTGATACGAGGTGACATTTTCAGACTGTTTGAACCAGATGGAGATTATGTTTCTGATTCTTATGGTAATCGTGAGTTTCAAGCAGAATCAGATCCATTTATCAACGAAAACGGTCATTGGGAAATCGAAATTGAGGAGAGCATTATTCAACTATAAGCCAATAAAAGACGGATTTCATGGGAATAGAGGAGTATGAATGGAAACTAAGTATAATGATAGATTTGGCGAAGTGATTTCAAGTGGTGTTACAATTCGGCCTTATAGTGATGATGAATGGTATGGTAGACCAGCTATTGTAAGGTATCGTGATGGCCGTTTCGTTGTCGATATTCCAGAATGGGATGACGGAATTGATTTAGATTATTACATTAGAGACGGTGAAACATGTGGTTATGTATTTGAAATCGTTCATCCTTATCCAAATGCAGAGCCATATAAAACAATATAGACGAGGTGGTAAAGGTTAATAGTAGCGAAATTCAAGTAGGAGATAAAATCTACTTTCAGGAATTCAAACGACCATTCACAGTCAAGGCCACAAATAGTCAATTTACGATTTGCACGAAGCCCTACAATCTGATGCATACTTGCATTTACACTATTATTGACTGGGAGCAAGGAAAACGAAATCGAAATAACATGGTGTTCAATCCATATGATTATATGGTTCAATCCGATATCGATGAATGTCTCAGAGAGCTGACTGACCCAGAGCATGTCTGTGAAATTTCACATCGAGGTCCAGTTAAATTGGATATCTTTAAAATTGTACGTGGGAGGAATTTGATTTTCAAGGAGTAACAATGAAAGATTACTTTGATTGGAAAATAAAAAAGCCCCATATTAGGGCTGCGCTAATTTTGCTTGAATGATAACTGTTATCGGATAAAGTATCTTAAGCAGTTCGCCATTTGTTTCAATGAATCTGCTTTCTTCGATCCCATGTTCGGACCTTCTCAATAGTTCACGAATAATCTTGTTTGCCACTTCAGACATCTCCAGCAATGGAGCGTCCTTTACAATTGATGAGTCTTTTGGAGGCAAATCAACATTATTGAACTTAGGAAATGTAGGAGAATTCATAAACTCTACAAATGAGATTTTTTTAGTCAATTTGTATCACCCTTAGTGCGTTTTACATTATTGTATCATACCAGATACAGGTTACGAAATTATAGTTTTATGGGGTGTTAAATAATTGAAACTTCTTAGGAAACTGATTAGATATTTAGATATTAAATGGACTGTTAGAACACATGAAATTAAACAAAAATGGCAAGTGTATTGGTGGAAAAGGAAGTATCCAGATTATGAAGACAATGAGTATAACTGCGGAGCACTAAAGCATATTTGGGGAGTCACATCGTGGGGTAATTTACTTGGAATAGACGCTCACCTGTATTCCATGAATGATATAGATATTACATATGATCGAGATGAAAAGAAGTATTGTCTTGGAATAGAAACGGCATATTTATTCGATGACAATAAGGCTGAGTGCAACTATCTTAGAAAACTACTTGAGGAATTCTCTGTGTACATGGATAGTAATGGATTAAATAAGGATATAAAACTTTCACTATTTATGGGGAATCCCAGAACTAGCACATCTGCAAAGTCTATTGAGGAATTGTATGTGAATTTCAAGATTTTCGTTGAGGGCTATTGTAAGTCGTGTGGTTACTAATTCCGATGAAATGAGGTTTTTATCTATATGATTTGGATTATCACTTTATTAATCATTGTCGCCTACATGGTAATCGGTTTGATTATCATGGGTTTTATATACATCAACTTTAAAAGAGATTCGATTGATGAATTTATTAACCCAATGCCTTTGTGGAAGATGTTGATTAATTGGGCTATTGGGTGGCCTTTGATATTGTTGCTAAGGAGTTGATTCGTCACCATATAAATGAAGAATGTATTTATAAATAATGATGAGTATCAAGGTCAAGCATATACATATGAATCATATGCAGAGACACGTATTCTAAGAGTCAGAATCCAGAAGAGGAACAAACAGTCCTGGCCTTGTTTATATTGCTCTATGATGATCCCTAAAGGCTCAGGCAGCGCATATCACACAGGACTACAGAATGGTGAGTTTTACAGTTATCACGTATGCTTAGGGTGTTACGATGGGGCCAAAACAGAGGAGACGATAAGATGATTTTGAGATTGTTCAAAAAGATTGAATTCGGTGTATTTGGTAACGGAACTGACGAACGGCTCCCAGACAACAAAGAAATGATGGATAAGATCAATGAGCTAGTTGAGAAGGTAAATAAACTCGAAGAAGAAATTGAACGCTTAAAGGTAATGTAAGCGGAGTGGATAACGAGGTGCGAGGTTGATAAAACAAACAATAATAAAATACAAAAAACTAATCATCGCTGTCATAGTCGTACTAGGAATCATTATATATGCAAAGTCGTTTCTGTTAACTGGCAACTCAATAGACATATCACATAAGGTTAATACAGTTTCAGGGTTGTCATACATAAAAGATAGTGGTGTCGTGAATAAAGAGATGGTTGTGAAGTCACTTAATAATGTCCATCAGTTAGTGGGCTTAGAAGGCCACACTGAAAAGACCTATACATATACAGACAGTATCTTTGAGAAGTCTGGGTGGCTAAAAGACCATATTGGACGGAGAACCATTCAATATACAGTTGATGCTTATTTTAAGACTGGCATCGACTTAAGCAGCATTAAAACGGAAGATGTTCGAGTGTACGGAAATTCTGTATTCGTATCACTTCCTAAAACGACGCTCGTATCTCTTGATGTACCATATGATGAGATTGTGTTCAAGACTCAAACTGGACTGATTAGAAATCCTCTTTCCGAAACAGAAAAGCAACAACTATATACGGAGATCCGCAAACTAGTTTCAGGTGAGATTATGAGTGACAAGAGAATAGAGGGAAAAACTCAGATTGGCGTCAAGGATGCCCTAGATGGTCTTCTTGAGAAGATTCCTAACGTTAATCGAGTTGTCTTTAGATTTAAGTAGGTGATATTTATGAGTGAGACTGATAAATTTGATGACTTAGAATCGATGATGATTATTGAGGATCAGAAATATAATTCAAATCATCACGAACTAAACAAGCGAGAAGTATTTCTAAATGGTTTTATAGTTGGATTATTTATTGGCGTGACGTTTGCTGTGCTGATGATAGAGTGCGTATTCAAATAAAATTTCATTTTCATGGGGGGACGGTGCTGACGTAAGAGATTATGGGAAAATTTATAGACATAACTGGTATGGTATTCGGGAATTTAAAAGTAATTAAGAGAGCAGCGAGTAATAAGCATAAGCAAATCGAATGGGTTTGTGAGTGTCAATGTGATAAGAGGACTATATTGACTGTCTCCGGTTCACATATTAAAAGTGGACACACAAGGAGTTGTGGTTGTTTACGAAAGGAAATAGCAAAAGACCGCTGCTTAGACCTAACGGGAAAAATATTTGGATTGTTAAAGGTGATATACAAATTAGATAAAGAAGATGTTAGTAGGCCATATTGGATGTGTGAATGCGAATGTGGTTCTTTAAAAGTCCACACTTCTTCATCTTTGAATAATACGTTAAGTTGCGGTTGTCTAGGTCGAAAACTCACAACTGAAAGATCAACAAAACATGGGATGGCTCATACCAGGTTATATAAAATATATAAAGGTATGAAAAAAAGGTGCTATTCAGAGAATGCCCAAAATTATAAGCACTATGGGGGAAGAGGTATTATATTATCTTCAGACTGGCTTGGCGATGAAGGATTTACCAACTTCAAAGACTGGTCTTTAGAAAACGGATATACAGATGAATTAACAATAGAACGTATTGACGTTAATGGCAATTATGAGCCTAATAATTGCTGTTGGATACCCAAGAAGGAGCAGTTTAGAAATAAGACAAATACTATCAGAATAAATATATACAATTCCCAGTATAGTCTAGACGATTTGCATAAGGCGACAAACATCCCCTATCAGACTCTTTACACAAAAACAAAGCATCAATCATACTCAGAAACGAAGCTCATTGAATATCTGGAAACTAGAACTAAAATGAAAATTCAAGAAATTCTGAAAGGAATAAAAAATGAATTATAATGCTTATGAGCGAGAAACTGTCTTACAATGCGATGACGCCAATAAGAAATGGATAGTATCTACGTTTCAACAGACAATTCAAACGAAATTAAAAAAAATTGGTGCGATACCAACAAAAATTTCTAATGACGGTCAATATACATATGAATTAGACTTTAGCCAAGTCTCCTTTAGAGCAAAGAAGAAGCAAAAAGTAGATGCTCCTAAGCGTACCATGAGCGATGATCATAAGCGTAAACTCCAAGAGGGAAGAAAGAAGAAGAAGAGTAATTAAATATTTAGATTGAAAAGGAGAAAGTAAATAATGCCATCTTTATACGAACTAACTGAGAACTATAAGCGATTTCTTGAATATTCTAACGATGCTCTAGATGAAGAGGGCATTGAAGAAGATGAAATTGAAATGCTCATCGACAACCTTGATGCTATCCAGGATACAATTGAGAACAAGGTTGAAAACATCGCCAAGTTCCTCAAAAATATCGAGGGTGATATCGCAGCATACAAAACTGAGGAAGATCGACTAAAGAAGAATCGCACCACTCTAGAAAATAAACATGAGCGTCTTAAATTGTATACTCAGCAAATGCTTGAACTCGCTGGTATTGAAAAACTTAAGACTCCGCTTTTCAATGTGCGTATTCAAAAGAATAACGCTTCAGTATTGATTACAGACGCCTCTAAGATTCCTGCTGCATATCGCGTCCCACAGCCTGATAAAATCGTCTCAGACGCCATCCTGAAGGCCCTGAAGTCCGGTCAGGTGGTTGAGGGAGCTGAGTTTGCTCCAGAGAAAAAACATATCCGTTTTTCATAATAAATAAATAATACATATTGACTTTAAATAATTAAAAATAGTATAGTCATAATCATCCAGGATATAGAATTTGCAGGAAACCTATGTACTACGAACGTATGTTTGGGTATAATAAGGTCAAACATACGTTCGGGGTGATGGGATTGAGTTACGAAACCGAGATCCGAGAATTTGTTGCAAACTTTATGATTGATCAAGGCAATCCTCGCGCAGTAGAAGTATCGCAGGAATTACCTTGGTTCAGAGTTGTCAACTTATTGTGGTGTGCTAAAGCTTATTACAAGCAAGGCAATATTTTTATGAGCCTAGACGAGATTCCAAATCCTGAGCATGGAAAGTCATATGGCGTTTGGTCTATGGGGAGAGTTGACTACTACAGTTATTGGGATGGGAAATTTATATATTCTTGTACAACAACCGAAGACCATTATAAGGGGTAAGCATCCATTAAAAGAAGACATTTTATAAGGAGGATACCCAATGACTGTAGACTTCATTAATAGATACCTAAAAAGTCGTGGCTTCCAAAAAACAGCTTCGAATGAATACGCATATCCATTCGGCCTTTTCAATATACAGGTGTCATCGGAAGGATGGGTATTCGAGCATGAAGAGGAGAAATGGAAAGAAACTGGCACCATAGGAGAGCCAGGAACATTGCTCAAAATAGTTGAAGATGAACTTAGGAAACTCAGCGGCACATGAGATTATTGCAGCGTGATTAAGGAGGTGATGCTAACTGAATGGCGATTGTGAAATGTTATTGGTGTGAGGCGAAATCTGAAAAGACAGAAATGATCCAGGAACCTAACAAGAAGCATTACCACAAAGAAAAGTGTCATGCAGCCTACTTAGAAGATAAACGCTTCAAGCAACAAGAGCGTGAGCAACAGTTGGAGTTGGCCATAAAGATAGCTGATGTTCACGGTTTGAGTAGCTATCAGTTGATCCCAAGTTCATTTTACCCGATTCTTGAGGATCTCCGAAACGATAGTCAACTATTCGGTAAGTTGAAGAAGAACTACAAGAAGGGCATACCTTATCCTGCAATTGCTTATACATATGAATATTGTCGTGAAAGCATAGTGACAGCAATCGATAAAAAGAAAGGCGAGTTTAAAAATAAACTTTTAGAATTAAGGTATGGTTTAGCGATAGTTCGCAATAATCTTGCCGATGCAAAGGAACATGCAGAGAGGGTTCAACGACAAAAGAAAGTCAATGAACTAGCAAAAACAGAAACAAGTTCAGACGTCCGAGATTCCGTTTCGCTTTCAACCAACAAAAATGCATACATAAAGAAAAAAGATGAAATGGACATCTCAGATTTACTATAAAGGAGTGGTATTATCTCAATAAAGTATTTGGATGAGTTTGTTACTCCATCAGAAATGCACGAAGGCTTGTTTGTTGGTTATCTCTGGTCAACTCCATCACTATATGAAAAGTACAACTCTAGTAATGTGACCAAAGAGACCTTTACAAAAGAAATTTGGTATTACTTTTACATTCAGGGCAAGGAAATGTACGCAAGTGGCATTCGTAATTTTGATGACACAACAACATATTCATATTTGACGTCAAAGCCAACCGAGATTGGCAAGAAGTCTCTATTTGAAGAGTACAACGAATATGGCGGTTTTGAGACGATCAGAGAGTTAAAGGAAGAGTGTAGTAAGAACAAAGACAATGATGAATACCATTTCTCCGAGATTCAAAAATTTGAGTGTTTAAGGTTGTTTCAGGCTGAATCTTTGATTGACGTGAGCAACAAGAAGTTAATGCTTAAATTAGCCAAGATGACGCTGAAACAGTTACAGGCTTATTTCCAACATAAAGTTGGCAAGGCATTCGCTAACGTCAATTGTGGTGAAGTGGTTGAATACAATCTCCTCGATGATCTGGATAAGGCTATTGATAAGATGAACCAGGGAGAGTCAATGGGGTTGCCATTACATGACTCGCCTCGACTCAGTAAGAAGATTAAAGGTTGGAGAAAGGGAGAACTAATTTATCTAGTTCTTTCCTCTGGTGTAGGCAAGAGTTCAATTTCAATGGAGAAGTTCATCTTGTCATTGGTTGAGCATCAGGAAAAAGGAATGATGTTTACAAACGAGGAGAATGTCTGGAAATCAAGAAATCTTATCTTAGCTACGGTTGCATCTAAAATTTTAAATAAAGCAATAAATCGCGAGAAGTTATCCGAAGGTAAATTTGATGAATCCACTTTAGAAAAATTAAACGAAGCCAAAGAATGGCTTGGTAAGTATAATAAGGATCTCATCAAGTTTTTTGATATGAAGAAATATCGAGTAGATGACATGCTTACTCGATTACAACTATTGAAGCCTTTGAATTATAACTACGCTCTACTTGATACATTCAAGCCAGATAGTTCTTCAAAAGAGGCTGCGAGATGGGAAGCATTTAGCGAGGCAGCACAAGAGATTTTTAACTGCATCAAACCGGAAGCAAATAATATCGGCTTGCTAGCAACAGTTCAGTTGAAGATTGGTAAGGAATTTAGATACCTTGATTTAAGCGCAATCGGTAAATCTCTTGAAATTGTTGAAGTTGCTTCAGTTGTGTTGATGGGAAGACTTCTCTATGCAGATGAATACCCAGATGGCAAAAACAAAGTCTTCGCATATAACTGGGAAAAGGATCAATTTGACGGCAAATGGAAAAAGAAAGAATACAAATTAGATCCCGATAAAACCTATATGATTATCTACATAAGCAAGAACCGTAACGGGGGTACTGATGAGCAAATTTTGTATGAAGTAAATTATGGAATTAACTCATTCAAAGAAGTTGCTTATCTTCAGATGCAAAGAACGTCCAACTCAATGTTTTAAATATTAATATGGAGGAGGTCATGTGAACGACCTCAAGGAAATAAAGCAAAGGATTTACGAAGAAGACAGGGTTGAAGAACTACTGCTTCAATTGGATTGCAACCACATTAGGCTATCCACTAATCGATACGAAGCACAACTTCCAGACAAGTTTCATAGTGACAACAAGAGATCCTTGCAAGTTTACTTGTCTGAGCATTTAAAGTGTCGAGTTAGATCAAGAGGCATGGATAACATTGATATATACGGCCTTGTGTCTTACATAGTTTTCGACATTGAAGATGAGACGAAGATGCTTCAGAATATCCCACGAGCGAAGAAATGGATATGCGATCGCCTGGGGTACAAGGAATACATAGAAGGCCGTTTCTTTGAGGAGAAGCAGGAAGATCCATTAGCATGGCTTAAACAGGTTAGGAAGCAACGAGGCAAGAAATCCGCTGTTCCAATGACCGAGAACAAGGCTTATGACGATGAGATTTTGAATCAATACATCATGTTTCCTCACAAAAAATATTTAGACGATGGACTAAACTATGAGACCCAGGTAGAGTTCCAAGTCGGATATGACCTTTATTCTGAACGTATCATCTATCCAATACATAATCAGTATGGAGAGATTATTTCAATAAAGGGACGCACGACTGTTGAAGACTATAAAGAGAAAGATATTTACAAGTTCCTATATCTATACAACTACATAAAAATCATCGAATGGTACAATTGGCACCGAGCCTTATACTACATCCTAGAGAAGAGAGAAGTAATCATCTTTGAAGGTGAGAAAAGTTGCTGGTTCGCTACTCAGTATGGGTTTAGAAATTGCATCTCAATTGGTGGAGATAGTATAAGTGACTTCCAGGTTGATATGATTAAGAATCTTGGTTTAGATGTACAAATCATTATTGCACTAGACAAAGACAAGGATGCTGAAGCTTTTAAAAAAGAAGGCAGGAAATTTGGTGCTGCTCGTCAGGTATTCGCCATGTGGGATAGCAAAGGATTGTTATCAAAAGAAGATAAGGATTCGCCCACCGATAGAGGAAGAGATATCTTTACGGCACTGTATGAAGAATGCTTCACTCATCGTATCAAATACACATAAATATAAAACATGAAAACGGGAGAATTAATATTGAATTTTAAAGATGAGTGTCTAAATTGCGGAAGCACCAAGAAACCAAAGGTTATCAAGGGAATTGAAGTATGCAAAGAATGTGGGTGCGAATGGGAGTCTCTGGAGATTGACGGATACGACGATGCTTCAGGCCATGACTATTGATTGGAGGATCTAATATGTGCGAACATTACGATTTGATCAAGTATTCCGATTACTATGATACAAAATACTGCCCTCGATGTGATGAGTGGCTTGAAAAGAAGTGTGATGACGAACTTTGCGAATATTGTGATGGCCGTCCTGAGCATCCGAGTGAGTCGTTCCGATAAAATCAACCTTTCATGGGAAAATTACGTTTTAAAAACCGTTGGAAATCAAGGGTTTTCTAAATTGAAAATTCCCATGAAAGCCGAATTTTATCTAAGAAGGAGATGTTAAAGATAAATCAGATTGAGATTGAAAAGTTAGAATGTGGTGGATATTTGGATTCACTTATTGAGTATTATGTTTTTGATAAAACGAAAAGCATGTATTTTAAGCCTGGTCCATATTCATCAGATTTGTTAGCCGCTTGGCAAGTATTTTTAAGTGAAAAATTTATTACTCGCGAGATCAATCTTTCTGATATGAATGAAGGGTATCAACACTTGCAATATACATGCCGACTAACACTTAAAGAGAATGTTTGGAAGTCCAGCAAACAATACGGTTCAACTGCCCCAGAAGCTATTTGCAAGGCGGCATTACTCGCATTGGCAGTCCGATAAAAGGCGTATTTCATGAGAGAAAAAATAGGAGGTACTATGATTAGAGGAGAAGTATGGAGTGACGGATATCTTGTGATGGAAGTAGACAATGTATCATACAGATATGATGAAGGTTCGTTTAATGTGCATCGTACATATCATGATATAGAAAGAAAGTACGAGATGATGATTTATTCAGGTAGAGATTTTCGATTTGACTTGTTTTTTCTAGAAAATGCGACGCGAAAAAAGATTGAGAATTGTTGGCTTGAAGGAAACATTGCGGTAAATCGAAAGTTTTGCAGCACACTAACCTTCAGGTTTAGCAACAATCCAGTAAGTTAATATACGATAAAAAGCAAATTTCATGGAGAGTACGAGATGCACAAAAGAAATTATCCATATATATTGGATCGCAATCGTCAACAAAAGATGAAGAAATACATTCTTCAAAAAGATATGCCTGGTTGCAAAAAGGGAACAGTTTTTGTTCATGACACTGAGGATGATATTGTTGGTAGCCTAGCTGCTGGATGTCTTAAATTGGCTTGGACTGATAAAGGAAATTGCCAAGAGACGGCTCAATATTGTGGAGGCAGTTTCATTCTTCATGCCTCACTAAAGGATGATCCAGAGTGGTTCAAAGAAGAAAGAACTATTAATCAATACGCTATTGAAGTTCTTGAAAAACTAATTGAAAAACTAAAAGGAGAATAAAATAAAATATGACAGTAGAACAATCAATTAAGGATATTGTTGCTCAGAAACTTGATGAAGGCATTGTTGAAAAGATTATTGCGGATAATCTAGAAAAAGGAGTTAAGAAAGCTATCGAGGATATCTTCGGCTCTTGGGGCGATGGCACGAAGGCAATTAAAAAGAAGATTGAATCAGTTATGATCCCCTATCTAGACGGATATGATTATTCAAAATATGTTGTAAAACTTGATCATGTTCTAGCGGAAATCCTTAAAGAGTCTACGACTGCAAATCGCCTTCTTCTTGAAAACTTCAAAGAGATTATGTCTGCCGAAGATAAAAGGGATTCCATTAATGTATCTGAGATTTACGAAAAATGGATGAAGTATGTAGAGAAGAATGTCAACACAGATAATTTAGAAGTAGTGTATGATGATGGCGTTTCTTATGAAATGGTTGATGTTCGTTTTGAGGTTGTTTACGCAGAAAACACCTACTCTTGGGAATCGTTTAAATATGCCAATCTGATCCTTGAATGTGAAAAGGATGAGGATATGAATTTTGCAGTAAGACTGTCCCGATGGAAAGATGATCGAAAAGAAGGATTTGAAATTAAGTATGACACGAGGCACGATCTGCATTCAATCAAGCATCTAAATAGTTTTGAATTATTCCTGATGAAGCTTGATCAAAATGGGACGAGGGTTATTATTGATGAAGAATATTCAAATGACGAAGTAACTCCAGAAAAGGAACCAGAGGCAACTTTTAGCTGAATCAAAAAGCCTTGATTTATAAGGACTTTTTAAGCCGGAAATTCCGATAAAACACACGTTTCATAGGAAAGGATAACAATATGTTTATTCGATGTGAGAAGGCAGGAAGTGGTTGGGGAGATTTTTACTGGATTGAAAATGTTCAATCTATTGAAGAACTTCAAGAATATCTTCAGAATCACATGCCTGTTATGGGATTTAAGATTGACTATCGCCACAAATCCACAATTGTAATAAAGGAAGATATTGAGCTAAATCTAATATACTTAAATAACTATCTCAATTTGGCAGAGCGTCGGTTTTATTTCATGACAACTGAAGAATATAATATTCTTAATGAAAGCAAATGCAAAAAGTGCTCGAATTACGATAGCGTGTTTGGTTGTATTAAAAAATATCGACCAGATCAAAACATTGGCTGCGTCAATTATGAGGAGACTGTTACAGTTTCATTTAAAGAATGGCTCAAAAGTAAATTCCAATAAAACATTAGTTTCATGGGGGTAATATGAAACAGATTCAAACCGATTTGATGCTCTTAGGATTAGCTAGTTTGCTGCTTAAAGAGCGAGGACACAACATCAAGGCTGCTGTAGATGATTACCGTCCCGAGGCCGTAGAAGCCCTCTGGAGCAAGTACATGCCCAAGGGGAGCCTAACTGAACCAGAGTTGATCCGACTCGCTAAGGTTAAATATGGACGGCTAAAAAATAAAATGTAAAAAAGATAAATTATAGTCTGAGATATATTGACTTTGGGATAAGCAATTTGCTAATATGCATGTATCGCCAAGGGGGAGAGTGACAGGCTTGAGCAAAATATCTGTAGCCGAAACAATTCACAAGATTGAATGGGAAATAAACAATAAGGAGGTTTCTGCATTAACAAGTGTTCTGTACAAAGTCTTTGCTCAAGCTTATGGAAATACAGAAGCACTTGAATTGAAGCCAGATGAACAGGCGATCCTCCAATCACTACTGAATTGTGCAGAAGGAATCAATAAAAATACATAGAAATAAAAGATGCGGAAGTGATTATGATAAGTGAAACAATTTACAGTTTTAGTCGATTGAATTCATACCACTTAGCAGAGAAAGGAGAGGGATGCTTTTGGAACTTTTACAAGACATACTTGGAAGGTGACAGAGGCATTAATAATTATTTCGGTGAGTACGGAACAATGTTCCATGAAATCATCGAGGATCTGTTAAAAGGTAATTTGTATGAGTGGGATATAAAAGACGAGATCAACCGTAGACTGAGGAGTTTTAACTTTAAGCCTCCGTTTTATAAGATGGGTAAGTCTTATGAAACGGCCATACATAGATTTTTTGATGATGGTAGTTATAATGAAATCTTCGACAACTATAAAGTGTTAGAAGCAGAAGAAGAAAAATTGTTTGATGTTGATGGTGTTAAGGTTAAGGGATTCCCTGATCTAGTGGCCGAACACAAGAAATACGATTTAGTTATTGGTGACTATAAGACGGCTGCTAGGTACACAGGAGATAAACTTGAACACAACATTATGCAGTTGTATATGTACTCCATACCTATTTTCGAAAAGTATGGTAGATACCCAGACCATCTCATCTACATCTTTCCCAGGGAATCAGGACAGAAAGAGTTTGCCTATAAATTCGATCATAATAAATTAGAGCAGACAAAACGATGGGTAGTCGATACAACTAAGAAGATTGAGTCGAATGTAGTTTGGAATCCAAGATGTAAAGCGGTAGATGGCCAAAAAGACTTTTTTGCTTGCAACCTCTGCAATCATCGAGAATCATGTGAGTTTAGAAATTGGATCAAGGAAAACGATCCGTTTGGCGAAGCAATTGATTATCACCCATTTAAATAATAAACAAAACATAAATAAAGGGAGAAATAATAATAATGGCTCAATACTATGCAATCGCAAAAAATGAAAATGGTAAAGCAGAAATTATCACTCACGAAACATTTACAGACAGAATCACTGCACGAGTTGAATCCGAACATATCGCCAAGATCAAAGGGTTCACGGATGTTGTAGTTCATCTGATGCAAGGAACGAAAAAGGGCGGATCTACAAACACCAAATTCAATCAGCGCAGGAAGCGCAACAACAACGATATGCCACATGAATACTATGGAGCACTTTAAAATGAACCAAGAAGAGTTTGAAAGGCAGTGTAAGGAACCAGTTGATATTAATGAGTGTCACAAGGCTTTACAGAAATTCATCGATAGAACATTTTCGCTAAGTGTTCCTGCGCGTCCAGACGATCCAGATATGCTAATTTGTAGAGCATTCAACGAGTTAGTTAAACTCAGAGGTTATTAAATCTATATTTCATTGGGAGAGATGAAATGGAGACTAGCCAGAGTCTACAAGAGAAAGCAAAATTCTTTGTAAAGCATTTGTGGAATATGGAGTTAGACATTCCAGTTAGGGTCAATAATAGACTCAAACGTACATATGGATGGTGTGCTGAAACCTACATTGAACTTTCTCCTAGAATTCTTCACGATGAGTTAATGACTGACGATACATTGCTTCATGAGTTGTGCCATTGGTATTGTCGCAAAGTGGGGCAAGAATATGATGATCACACTACATTCTTTGAGGATGAATTAGAGCGGATTGGCGCTTCATCTACGGAGACGACAATCTTTAAGAATGGTGCATTCCTATATCTTTATCCATATGGCTGCTACAAATGCACTCTCTGCGAGAAAAATTATCAGACCAGAGACTACTTAGAAGAAAAGCAAGAGGGTAAGGTAGGAAGGGCATTTAAAAAATATGAGTGTTGCGGAGTTAATATGAAGTACACAGGAAGAAGATTTATTTCTGAACCTCTTGAGGAAAATGACAAACTGAAGGCTGTACGTTCGGCTTATAATAAGTATAAAAAAGGAGAATTGGTACATGTCTAATGACTATTCTTTTCTACTTGGAGAGATAGTAGAAATCCATCGTAGTGATTATGCACACAATGTCGGAAAAAATGCCAAAGTGACAAATGTTCATGGTGACGCACTAAGAGTAATTGTAATCGACAATGGAGAAGAATTTTGGACTGATGTAGACAGTGTTTATTGATAAAGTATATTCCAATGAAGTTTGAATTTTAACGGAATAAGGAGAATTAGATGAAAGTGAACTATGTGTTTTTAGAGCCAGTAAGCACTAATTCATATCGAAGACCAAACTGCGATATTCCTATTATTACTGGTCTTGTTCATGTTGAACCTGATGGAGGACTCAAGGAACGAATTTGCTTTGAAGTAACTTACGAAGATGGATTTAAGGATTACGTGCCAACAAGTGAAGTTGATGCAGGCAGTTATAAGTTAGTAGTCCAATAAAACTGTGCTTTCAAGAGGAAGGAAACCGCATTGAAGAAAATTCTTAATTACTTGATTATTGAACCTGCTAGGTCATTGCTATTCTGGGTGCTGTTTTTCTACACAGCAGTAGTTTTCTTTGTAGGATATTCAGTAGGATCAAACTAAAAGGAGACTAAAATGTTATTCATCATTGGAGCAGAACGAGCAGGCTTTCTTGCTCAGTCAGAAATTGTTGTGCAGCGTATAGATGTCGAGCAAGGTATTTATCATCTGCCTAAAGTTGCAAAAGGATATTATGACAACGCAATTAAAGATATTGTCCAATACATAGCACAGCATCAACCGAAGCAAATCATTTTTGACTCCCATGGTGATGGATATCTGATTGAAGATGTAATTACAAATAAACTTAAGAATTGTGGAATCAACTTAGATCCGAATGGCATTGTGAGATATGTTAATTGAATTGTGGGAGAGAAATAATGAATCCAGACCGTGTTCTATACATATATGATTTGATTAATAATCAATCCGTTGCTCCTGTTATGGCTGAAATCATCAGGATTAATAATGAAGATGATTTTAATCAAGTTGAAGATAGAGAGCCTATCCATCTAATTATCAATTCAGGTGGAGGAAATATCTTAGATGCTATCACGATGGCTTCACTCATGGAAACCTCTAAGACTCCGATTTATACATATTGCTATGGATATGCATATTCAGCAGCATTCCTAATCTTTGCATGCGGACATAAGCGATACGCTGGACTCTTTGCTGAATTTATGTTCCATGATCCCTCCGAGAATATTGGCGGATCTCTCCAACTTCACGATTTAAGACAACGAGTTGAGAAGATTGAAAAATTAGTGACTAAGAGAAATAGCATCATCAGCAGTAAAACAAACTTGTCAGTGGCGTTTATCCATTCGAAACGTAATGAAGATTATTATATGGACATTGATGAAGCAATTAAGTGGGGAATTGTTGATGAACAAATTGCTTAGGGAGGATAGAATTTTGAGGAGCAAGATATATCAGAAAGTTGCAACGGAACAATTTTACCTTGGATATCGGCCCTATGGTCATTGGTATAGTTCTGAACTTCCAGAATTAGATTTGCTTGATTTATCAAATAGCAGGGGAGAAATCGTTAGTAGATTTATTGATGAGTATTGGGAAGTTATTGATGAGACAGAAAACTTCATCAGAGAATTAAATCGAGGTGAATACATTAAAATAAATGAGGAGAATTTTGAAATTTTAAAATCTTCTCATGAAAGCGATGGAACAGTAAACTACTATATTGCCAAAGCAAGGTTTGTAGAAGATAAAGAATCCAAAAAGAAAGCGTCAGATGATTACGAAAAGAGACGACTAATTCTAGATGAAAGAAAAAGAATTGAAAATGAATCAAAGACGGCTGAAGAAGTAAAAAAGGATAATAATGACGTGCAACCAGCTAAGTCTAAACAGAGATGGTATCAATTTTGGAAATGAATTTGAGATTTCATGGGGAGATGGAGATTTGGGAGTAGATTTTTATTCATGCGATTCATGTGGTGAAAGTCGCTATGAAGAGTATGTCGCATCTTGTTGTAAGTGTAGTCATCGATTATGCGCTTCTTGCGTAGTAAACGACGACATTAATTCTAGGTATGCATATCATTATGGTGTAGTGTTTGACGGCACTCCTGAGCAGAAAGAAGAGTTTGGTGTTCAGTCAAAGGAAGATAGCGAATATGGATACGAGATCGGAGACATTATTGACGACACTGGAATTGCTTCAAAGTATTGTCCATTTTGCAATGGTATTGAAGTGAGTGACGATGATCTTTTGAATTATCTACTTAAGAAATATGACATCAACAAGCAAGAATTAGAAACGGAATATTTGTCGAGTAGAAACCGATAAAAGAGTTCTTTCGAAGAAACTAAAAAAGGAGATATTTTATTGGGAATTCCACAAATTATTATTATAGTGTTAATCGGTATCGGATTGTTGTTGGCTGCGAATCTGCACGGTAAGCCAAAAGGGAATTATAACTTCTGGTCAACGCTTTTCGCGGCTGCTGTAGAAGTGGGTCTGCTATATTGGGCAGGTTTCTTTAATTAAGTAATTCAGATAAAAACATAATTTCATCGCAGTTATTATGGGTGGGCGGTAGGGAAAGAGAGGAGAGAAGAATGAGTCAATTTATTGAAAACAATTTTATTTATCATTCACCAAAGGAAGGGCAGCCAGAAAAGTATGAAGCGCTACGCAGCCTGGCAAAGGGATTTGCGAAGGCGATTGATGAGCTTGTTCCTGACAGTCGAGAGAAGGCAACGGCGCTAACTAATCTTGAAACTGCTGTCTTTTGGGCAAATGCTGGCATTGCACGTAACGAATAAAATAATCATTTCATTTAAATAAAAAATGCAAGGAGACGCATAAAAGAAAATGGGGTTTCCAAACCTAATAACGAAACGTAATGGGACAGAAGATAATTTTAATGTGGAAAAAATTACGAATGCCATTGCGAAAGCAGGAAGGCAAACAGGAGAGTTTGACGTTTCTGAAGCAGAGAAGTTAACTCAAGATGTTTTAGAATTAATCGAAAACAGCGATCATGATAAACTTACCGTTGAGACTGTGCAAGACTTAGTGGAGACGGTTTTGTTGAGTTCGGAATACAAGTCTACTGCGAAAGCATATATTATTTACCGCGAAAAAAGAAACCAAGAAAGAAGACCCGATATTTTCAAACATCGTTTGAATTTAAAACCATACGAATACCCAGAACTTTCTCAGTATAAAGAAGCAATTCAGCATTCTTATTGGTTGCATACTGAGTTCAACTATACCTCGGACATTCAAGATTTCAAAGTAAATGTAACGGACTCAGAAAGAAATGCGATTAAAAATGCGATGCTTGCAATCGCCCAAGTAGAAGTTGCAGTTAAATCTTTTTGGGGTGATCTGTATCGTCGCCTCCCCAAGCCAGAAATCGGATCAGTAGGATATACTTTCGCAGAAAGCGAAGTTCGACATCATGACGCCTATTCACACCTGCTTGAAATCTTGGGACTCAATGATGAGTTTAAAAAGATAGAAAATATCCCTGAATTATTTCAGCGTGTAGATTATCTGACTAAGGGCGTCTCACTCGCACGAACAGAGGATAATAGAGATTACACTTTGTCTATCCTTTTATTCTCACTTTTCATTGAACATGTTTCACTATTCTCGCAATTTTTAATTATCATGGCGTTTAACAAGCATAGAAATATCTTTAAAGGCATGTCAAATGTCATTGAGGCAACATCTAAAGAGGAGCAGCTTCACGGACTTTTTGGAATAGAACTAATTAAGACGATTCGCAATGAACATCCTGAGTGGTTTGATGACAAATTAAAAAACATGGTAATTCAAGCATGTAAAGAGTCATATAAGTCCGAGGAAATTGTTGTTGATTGGATTTACGAATCTGGTGACTTGGATTTCTTACCTAAACATACAGTTAAAGAATTTATTAAAAATCGTCTGAATAATTCTCTCCGAAGTGTTGGTTACGATCCAATATTTGAAGTGGATGATACTGCAATTGAAGCAACCGCTTGGTTCGAAGACGAATTACTTACTACGAAGCACGTAGATCTCTTCGTAAAGCGTTCGGTCAATTACAGTAAACGAATGAAAAGCATTACAGCAGACGACTTGTTCTAATATTGAATTCGGAGGAAATTATTTAATGAGATGGTTAAATGAGTATAGTAGAATTTTCTTGTCACGAGGATATCTAAATGAAGGAGTTACACCAGAGCAGCGTATTCGTGAAGTTGCCGATACCGCAGAATCAATTCTTGGAATTAAAGAATTTTCAGATAAATTCTATGGCTATATGGAAAAGGGATTCTATTCCCTTTCAACTCCCGTATGGGCAAATTTTGGAACAGATAAAGGATTGCCGATTAGTTGTTTTGGGTCATATGTGTCAGATGATATGGCGGGAATTCTACATACATTATCAGAAGTTGGGATGATGAGTAAATTTGGCGGTGGCACCTCTGGTTATTTTGGAGATCTACGTCATCGTGGAGCATCGATTAATAACAATGGTGAGTCATCTGGTTCAGTACATTTTATGAACTTGTTTGAATCTGCTATGGATGTGGTTAGCCAAGGTTCAACTCGAAGAGGACACTTTTCACCTTACCTACCAATTGAACATCCTGATATTGAGGAGTTTCTACAAATCGGAACTGAAGGTTTTTCGATTCAAAAGTTAACACACGGAGTTTCTGTATCCGATCAGTGGATGAAAGAAATGATTGCAGGAGATTCAAAAAAGCGAGGAGTTTGGGCAAAAGTCATTCAGCGTAGAACTGAAGTTGGATATCCATATATTTTCTTTGTGGATACAGTCAACCAAAACACTGTTGATGTGTACAAAGATAAAGGACTAAAAATTAATCATTCTAACATGTGTGTTGCTCCAAATACAAAACTGTTGACCGATATTGGGTATAAATCAATCAAAGAGTTGGTTAATAAAAAGGTCAATGTATGGAATGGTGAAGAGTGGTCTGATGTGCAGGTAGTTAAAACGGGAGAAAATAAAAACTTGCTTCGCGTGATCACAGACAGCGGATATGAATTGGACTGTACGCCTTATCATAAGTTTTATATCCTTGTAAGCACTGAGTCAGGGAAGAGAACGAATCCTCCTCGATACAAAGAAGTTGAGGCTAAAGATTTAAAAGTCGGAGATAAACTTATTAAATTCAGTCTACCTGTGATTCAAGGAAGTAAAGAATTAGAATATGCTTACGATAATGGATTCTACACTGGAGATGGATGCTCGTATCAAAATTCACAAATCATCTATCTTTATCATGAGAAAATTAACTTATTGCCTCATATTAAGTCAGTATTAAATTGGAATCATGAACCGCAAAACAATAGGGTAGTCGGAAGAACACAGATGCTTAAACAAAAGTATTTCGTTCCGACATCAGAATATTCCATTGAAAGCAGATTGAATTGGCTTTCTGGATATCTTGACGCTGATGGAACTGTTACAAACAATGATGGTTCACAGTCAATTCAGGCAGCTTCTATCAATAAAGACTTCTTAAAAGAAGTTCAATTGATGCTACAGACATTAGGAGTTATGAGCAAGGTTAGTCTTGCTAGAGAAGAAGGGATCAATCTATTACCTAAAAATGATGGATCTGGTGAACTTGGGGAATACAATGCGGCCACAACTTACAGAATCCTTATTAATGGAAATTCACTATTTAAGTTGAGTGAGCTAGGATTAAAATGCAATCGATTGAAATGGGAAGTAAAAGAACCGAATCGTGAATGCTGTCATTTCATTCAAGTTGAAAGCATTGAAGAACTGGATGGTTTGAGTGATACATATTGCTTCACAGAACCTAAAAGACATATGGGTATGTTTAATGGTATTCTTACAGGACAATGTTCGGAAATCATGTTGCCGAACAACGAAGAATGGTCTTTCGTCTGCAACTTATCCTCAATGAATCTGTTATATTACGATGAGTGGAAAGAAACAGATGCAGTTGAAACAATGGTGTTTTTCCTTGACGCTGTTATGACTGAATTTATCAAAAAACTTGAAGAAATGCGTGACTCCAAAGCTAAAGATAAAAAGCAGGCTTTTTATTTCATGGAACGTGCCTACAAATTTGCCAAAGAAAATCGAGCATTAGGATTGGGAACACTAGGTTGGCATTCTTACCTTCAGTCTAAAATGATTCCCTTTGAAAGCCTGGATGCTTCAAAGTTGAACTCACGTATTTTCAGTTTCATTCAAACGAGAGCACTTAAAGCGTCTAAAGAATTGGCGAATCAATATGGTGAACCTGATGTATTGAAGGGGTATGGTCGTCGGAACACAACACTAACCGCAATTGCTCCAACAACTTCATCTGCTTTTATCTTGGGTCAGGTCTCGCAAAGTATTGAACCCATCTGGTCAAACTGCTACGTAAAAGACTTAGCTAAGATGAAGGTTACTATCCAAAATCCATACCTAAAAGAAGTCCTAAATTCCTATGGTAAAGACACGCGAGAAGTATGGAATAACATTCGGGATAATGACGGTTCTGTGCAGCATCTTGATTTCTTGAGCGAAAATGAAAAGGAAGTATTCAAGACTTTTAGTGAAATTGACCAATATGTAATTTTGGATCAAGCATCTACTCGACAATTGTTCATCGATCAAAGTCAGTCATTAAACCTAATGATTAACCCAAAGATGCCTGCAAAGCAAATCAATGAACTATATTTATTTGCCTGGGAAAATAAAATTAAAACGTTGTACTACCAACATAGCACTAACGCAGCGCAACAATTCAGTAAAGATAAACTGTGCTCTTCGTGTGAAGCATAATATATTAAAAATGCAATTACAATAAAAGGAGCATTTAGTTGACTAAAGAATACACAGACAATCGTTATTTTAATCAAGTTCGTGAGTTCCATTTGGCATTTGGTCAACCTGCACCAGAGACACCAACTCGACTCACAGATGAACGCAAAACTTCACGTATTAAATGGATGCAAGAGGAATTAGATGAGTATAAGGATGCTGAAACTCTTTATGATGAAGTAGACGGACTTATCGATTTAATCTACTTCGCTATTGGGACATTGGTTGAACACGGAGTAAAGCCAGATCCAATTTTTGATGTCGTAAATAATGCGAATTTAAGCAAGCTCTGGTCGGATGGGAAACCTCGTTTCCGTGAAGGTGATAATAAGATTATCAAGCCAGATGGGTGGCAACCTCCTGAAACGCTAATCCATGAAGAGATTTAAAGACAAATTAAAAAGGTTGGACAATAAATAAAAAAGAGGGGAGAATATCCCCTCTCTAATTATTGTTGCTCAGATGCAGCAGCGGCTTCTTTGTTGGCGCCTCTCGGTCTTCCAGGTCTCCTAGCGCCAGTATTGCGTGGTGGAGTGGGACTTACATTTACCTTGGGAGCATTGTTAAAGTGTTCCTCATACATATTGAGAATATTCTTAAAGACTCCGATGGTAACGGAACGAACCAAAGTGTTTGCTTCTGGATTAACTTCTTTTTCAAATGCAATTCCTTGCTCTTCGTGTGCAATGAATGAGTTTAATTTGTCTTTAAACTCATTAATATGCTTCTCTTCAAATGCTTTTACCAATTACATCACTCCTTAAATTAATTAATTGAATTATATCACAAAATAAATAGGAGGAGAAATGAAACAATATATCGATTTGCTTAATGATATTTTAGAAAATGGAATACAAAAAGGTGATAGAACAGGTACTGGGACAATTTCTGTTTTCGGAAGACAACTTAGATTTAATTTACAAGAAGGATTTCCGCTTGTTACAACAAAAAGAACTCACATTAAATCAATTATTGGCGAATTATTGTGGTTCATCTCTGGTTCGACTAATAACAATGAGTTAAGAGAGAAATACGGGGTTACCATTTGGGACGAATGGGCTGATGAGGATGGTGAACTTGGCCCAATCTACAGCAAACAGTGGCGAACATGGGAAACGAATGAGGGGAAAGTTATCGATCAAATTGCCAACGTAATCCAATCGATTAAGACTAATCCAGATTCTCGACGTCACCTTGTTAGTGCCTGGAACGTGGCAGAGATCGACCGGATGAAACTGCCGCCTTGTCATTTCGTATTTCAATTCTATGTGTCTGAAGGTAAACTGTCTTGTATGTTCACAATGAGATCCACTGACGTGTTCCTTGGGCTGCCTTTCAATATTGCTTCTTATGCTCTGCTAACTATGATGATGGCCCAAGTGACCGGACTAGAGGTGGGGGAGCTTATTTATAGTGGTGGAGATGTACATATTTACTCCAATCATATTGAACAGGTTAAACTTCAAATATCACGCGAACCAAGAGTACTTCCTAAGATGTATCTGAACCCTACTGTGAAAGATTTGTTTGCCTTCACTCCAAGTGATTTCATTCTTGATGGATACGATTCTCACCCTGGAATTAAAGCTCCTGTAGCAATTTAAATTTTAAAATAAATAATGTAAAAAAGTTCTTGCAAAAACAAAATACTCGTGATACGATCAGTCTATAAATCTTACCAAATGATTTATGGACTTTCTTTTTATACCAAGGAGGTGGAGAATGTACAAAGCATATGTAGATGGATCATATCGGGATTCAGCAGGAGTTGGTTTTAAACTCCTCCGAAGTAAGCAGTTAATTTATCAATCACGTTTCGCAGTTGAAGCAAAGACATCAATGGAAGCTGAATACATAGGTTTACGCGAAGCATTTCGAACAATCAGAAGATTGAAAATTAAAAATGTAAAATTGTATACTGATTGTATGAATGCTATTGAGCAGATAAATCGTCCTGACAAATATTCAAACGATCCCTTCCTTAGTGAAATCTTCTCAGAACTGAAACTTAATCCAACTGTGCAACTGCTTTACACTCCTAGCGCAGACAACAAGGCTCACAATTTAAGCAGACAATCGATGCTTGGTTTTGAAGACATGACAGAGAATAAAATTGCAATTGAGTACACCAAAATGCTTCATAGCAGACGGAGACTCTTATTGAAATGTGATTGCTGCAAAGATGTTTATCCTCGCGTTGATTTCAGTCGTAAAAAGTCTAAGTCTTCAAAATCTTACATATGCATTCATTGTGCTAATGCACAAAAAGCACTTATATTAAAATAATACATATGAGGTGTTAAAAATGAAAAGTTGGATCGAAGACATTCAATATGACTACCGTTTGGATTATTGCCTTGAGCCTGATGATAATTACGTAAACAAATGTGTTGAATCGGTTGTCATGCCATATGATCTAATGCTTGCTCGGAGTCGATGGGAGAAGCGCAATAAAGTTAAAAAGTCAAAACTGATGGAGACAATTAGATGACCAAGTATTCAAAAGAGACATATGCACTTGCAGCCCTCACATGGGAAGGAGATATTCCTCATGCTACAAACTTTCTGATTGATGATTCTGTAAAGTATGAGGGCCAGATTTATAAATTTACCGAAGAGACGTATGAAGAACTTTTGAAATACCAAGATGAGGCCCCAAAGAAGTTTAAGGTTAAAAAGACAGGGAAATTAGTTAATTTGGTTGGAATCCGAGTTTAGAATCCGTTGAAAATCTTTCGTTGGGAGCAAAGAAACATTGAGTCGAAGAGAATATATTTGGACGCTGATTTATTCAGCAGGTCTTATGCTTATATCACTTTCATTTGCGATATTTAAAATTCCTTTTCTGACCGATCCTTGGGCATGGTATTTCAGTTCAATAATGTGGGCTATTTATTTTGTCATCACGATTATTAAACGTAAAGAGGAGAAGATGAACACTGAAAAGACTTAAGGTTCCACCTGTTAAGTTCCAGATTTATTTCACCATCGGCATCAATATCATTTTATATGGAATCGCCATCTCTGGTTTAATTTTTGAAAATACGGTTACTCCTTGGTTTTGGTTTTCATTTGCAGGGCTGTTAACAGTTTTTAACGCAATCGATCTTTATGAATACTATTATCTAAAGAAATATCAATAATTAGACGAAACTCAGATTTCATGGGGTGATACATAATGGTAAGTGTTCTATTAAGGCTAAAAGACGCCAAGAATTTAGAACGATTAGAGAAGTACGGAGAAGTCGTGTATACATCGAAATATACGGACATTGTTGGATTGAAATGTGGCGAAAAAAATTACCACCTACTCAGAACTCTTGATTGGGTATCACATGTTGAAGAAGCAGCCACAGGAAAACTCTTAGATAACTATTATCAAGTCTAGAGGTGATTTAAATTAACGAATACGAATGGGTAATTAAGAATAAACCATACTGGTTTCAGGAAAATGACATATACGAAATCGATAACTATTGGAATACTGCATTTGAATCTCCCTCAATTTATAAAGCGTTCGTTTGGAGAGAGACGCATCAATTTAAATCTTTAATGCATTTCTTTAGAGTTACAGTTCGCGAACACGCAAGTACGTCGAGACAAAAAAGTGAGACTTACCAGGGACGCTATAGCGTGATAATTAAAGGTGTTTCTTGTGGTATCCCCTTATCAGTGGAATTGTGGGCAGACCCCTGGAAAGGGAACAGTCCTTGCTTTTCATGGAAAGACCCTTTTTATTTCGGAAGAAAATATAAGGATGAATTTGAATACAACTTTTATCAAAAGAAGTTGAATGAGGGTTCGTATAGTGCTGCTTTAGGCAGAGGTTTTGAGGATTTAGCAGAGGCAAAGCAATTTGCTGAGAGTTGGAAAGAAAAGATAAGCAAAGAACACGCTGAAATAATTGATGGAGAAAAGGTGCTTTACAATTTACTATTTCGATAAAACTTCTATTTCATAAGAAAAGAGGAGACGAAGCATGAAAATTAATATCACTGAACGAGCAAGAGAACTATGGAAAGAATATTGTCCGTTGAGCACTCTTAAATGTGATTCCTTCGAGGAGCTTGATTATAAAATTCAACGAAGTGTTGATCTTGGTCGAAGAATTAAAATTAAACGGGACGGTACAATGCTTTACCATTATCACAATCGCATTGTATTTGTTAAAAATAATGAAGTTATCGGAATGGCAAAGGTTAAAACGGAGCACAAGGTAAGTGAACGACTTAAACTCAGGCATTATTATCAAGTAAATGAAATATGCGTTTAATACATATCGATATGATTAGCAAGTTAATATCATAGAAGGTGATTCGAATTGACCGTTGATGAAGTTTATAACCAAATTGGACTCTGTTCTGAAATTATTAATAAGGCTCTAAAGTTAAATAGCAGCACACTTCGCAATCGAATTGTGAAACACGTGAATGACTACAGGCAGGATCTTAGACAAATAGTAGATCAGATGGAAGATAACCAGGAAGATTTATTGTGACATAATAAAATACACTCCAACAGGAGGAAAGAAAAGATGATGAAATCGGAGGAAATCTATAGGCAACTTAGCGGCGTGAGCGTTTATAAAGTATTTAAAAAAGAAGAATCAACGACTCCTGGATTTTTCTTTTTCTCAAGTATGAAGAATAATGAGTCAAAGTTACAAAAAGAAATATGGATGGCAGTCTATAATAAGAAAAATAAAAAATACATAGTTTCAAACGATATTATGGTAAATGGGTATTATGAAAAAGCAGAAGACTTAGAATTTGTCGGCTATGCAGATACACTTGATTGGATGATGTTCGGAGTTTATGAGCATCAGATGGCGAATAATTTTACTCCGACTATTCAAGATGAAATACATAATAAGTGCCAATGAAATGTGATTTTCATGGGGAAATGGGGTGATTCTTTGGACAGTTCAAAAAAAGACGCCATAATTGATCTGCAAAAAGAAATTATTAGCGAGTATCAAAAGACGCAAACATTCCTCAATAGAACATTTATGACGACCATACGAGATTACCGCAGTAAAATTAATCGCTCCGAAGTAGAAAAAGAGTTGTTGATGTACGCAGGTTATTGCAATGACTGCATGATAGATAATCCTAAGTTAGATCAACTACTCAAGCAATTAGACAAGTACAATGAAAAGTGAATTTGATTGGAGGAATAAAATTTAGTATTTTGAATGAAGTTATAGCAATTTTAGCATTTCTACTTTTCTCTTTTATGTTTGGTAAATCAGTTGTTACGGAACCAAATAAACTCGAAAAGGTAATCGCGTTATTCTTCTTCGCTCTATGGATATTTATCGGAGGATTTATGGCTTGTTCTGTTATCGTAAGTAGATGAATGTTAAATTTCATGAGGATGGTGAAAGGATTGTCATTAGATACATGGTTTCTCGATTCTATTAAGCATAAGAAACGTGGACATAAAGATGCCTACATAGAAACATTAAAAGAAGTGTTCGGATCTGAAATGTCGTGGGAAGAGCTTTCTGCACAAGAATCCAATAAACATATCGAAGTAATGTGTCTACTTGAAGAGAAGATAAAACTGAAGCAATCTCCAATCGATGTGAAAAAAATGGCTTATGCCATTCAACATTCACGAAGTGGGATTGGTGGGGCAGCAATTACTAAATATATTTGTGCATTCTGTGGAGTAGAAGAGATGTGGAGCAATACAGCCACTCCGAAAATTTGTTTAAAGTGCGCCACTAAAATGGCGAAGAACATTGCTATGACCTCTCCAGATAAAGTGTTAAAGGAGGGATATGGTTTTGAACGTTTACAAGATAAATGAAAGATATATAGCAGCGAAGAATGCAGACATTGCCCTTTCACATTACATCGAAGAAACCTGCTACCCCGAAAATCTATTCTTCGGTGAAATGGACGAAGGTGAAGAGGATAGTTGTCAACTCAGAATCAAGCGTCTAACCCTTAAAGAAATGGATTTCGAAATGGTGATGTGTTGCAATGATGGATGTAGTGAATGTGAAGGCAAGGATGAGCCAGTATTGTATTCACTAAAAGAAATGATCAATAAGAATGAAAACTTCCCCTGTACAATTTGTTGGGAAGAGTAAAAATCAGAGAATGTATTATCGGACATTGTGAGGTGAATCAGTGAAATCGGCATACAAGGACAGATACGGTCGAGATATATGTGCTGAACATAAATTAAGACCATTCCATGATGGAGAGTATGGCAGACTGGCAATTGTGAAGAAAAATGAAGGTGGTTTTTATGTTGAAATCCCCGATTATAAAGCCTGGGACGAAGACCTTTTAAAATTAGAAAACTATCTAGAAGGCGAAAGTGGGTTTTGGGAATTCGAGATTGTTGATGAATAATTTAAAAAAGGGGAGCCCTAATTGAATACTTCTCAAATAATCTCTCTAACGCTTCTGATTTTAGTCATTTTGACTTTGATTCTTACGATTACCAAAAAAGATAAGTCATTATACTATACGTTGTTATTTGGAGTATTCATGTTCGACCTTGGATTTATATTAGCAATTGAGAACCCATAAAAACCAGATTTCATGTGGAAATAAAAAATAATAATTAGAGGCGATATAAAATGTTTTGGAAGAAAAGGACAGTGGAAACATCATCGATTGAGGTAGAGGAAAAAAAGACCAACAATGATGAGAATTTATCTGTATCCAACGAGGCGTCTTTAGAAACGAAAAATGTTGATGATGAATGGATTTGGGTGGAAGGTTACAAGGGTATGGATGAAAATATGATATGTAGGGATTTTCAATTTGAAATTGGCAAGACGTATACCTATGAGGGGGCTGTTCGATTATGCTACTCTGGCTTTCATTTTTGCTTGAATCTAGATAATGTATTTGATTATTATGGATTGGATTTTAAAAACAGATACTTTAAGGTAAGAGGGTTAGTTAAAAAGACTGATGCAGATAAAGCGGCGTCAGCACAAAAATATCATAAATATGGTTATAGGCTTAATAACGATGATTCTAAATTATCTTCCAAACAAATTGAGATTATCGAGGAACTTACATACGACGATCTAAAAGAACGAATTTCATATCAATATCCTTTTGTAGAAAATCAAAATGATTATGATATCTGTATCAATACTTCTTATGAGATATTCGCAAGAAACAAATTTCTTGAGTTAATGAAAGAACTAGGATTCAGTGAGGCGTTTTCGATTGCAATGATGGATAATTACAAGATCGCCATAAAGAAAGTAAAGACTATTCGAGCACTTAAAGAAGAAGGTCTTTCAAAAGATATGCTGGTATATTTGACAATTAATCAATTTAGTAAAGACTAACAATAAATGTCTCATTTCATGGCAATTCAAATTCAAATATACAATGATAAAGGGAGAATAAAACATTGAGCATTGGTATCCAACTTGATGAAATTTTGAAGAAACAAGAGGAAGTCAGGAAACGGGAACTGTATCAATTTGAAAAGAATAAACTATATAATCATCTAGGTAAAAGTTTGGTAACTGAACTGAAGTCATACAACTGCTTTATCGCTGGCGGCACCATTACAAGTCTGATGTGTAATCGAGAAATCAATGATATTGATGTTTACTTCCGCAAAGAGGAAGACTTGATCGATTTTATTGAGGAAAACTATAGTAGCAGTAGTGGTTGGTTTGTGGCTTCTACGAGTAAAGCAACACTAATCCGATGGAAAAATTCTAAAGACGTACAACTCATCCACTTTAAATATTTCAATAGCGCCGATGAAATCTTTGAGACCTTTGATTATACGGTTTGCATGGGGGCTTTTGATTTCAAGGATGAACTGTTCTACTTTCACAATGAATTCTTCAAGCATAACTCGCAAAAGATTCTGATTTACAACGAGAACACGGCCTATCCATTAGTTTCAATGTTGCGAGTCCAAAAATACAGAGATAAGGGTTATTACATTTCTAAGGCTGAACTAGTGAAGGTTATGCTTTCTTGCATTGGACTTAACATCACTTCCTATGCAGAACTTAAAGAACACATTGGCGGAATGTATGGCGAAAATTACGATAAGATGTTTAAGGATACAGATGAGTTTTCGATCTCGCAAGCAATCAAAAACATTTCAAAACTTTCGACAAGTGAAGATTATTTTAAAGCTCCAGAACCTCAGACAATTGAGAATGTTGATGAACTGATTGATAATATCCGAAAGCAGCCAGTTAAATACTTTATCTTTAACAATAATACATATCGACTGTTTGGTCATGGCGGAATGAAAAAGGTTAGTAAAGAACCTTCCAATGGCATAAAAGTAGATCATCGAGAAGTTCTATTCAATAAGCGACTTTATAAGTTTGTTGAGAAACGCGGAGAGCAATATTTCAGTTTCTACGATAGTGCCTTTGAGTATAAGATTGGCGAGAGGGCAGTTCCGAAAGGCAGTAGTTATAGCTATGGAACTCCGGTTCTATATTTCAATGAACTAAAAAATATTAATGAGTCACCGTATAGCACAAGAGATAATCGAGCACTACTTGAGGTTCGCTTTGAGGTCGATGACTTTGCTGACGTTAGTGATGATACAGTTACATTAAAGGCTTGTCAGGTGGTAAGGGAAGTTCCTTATGTGGACTATAAATTTCTGCTAGATAACGAAGGTGACAATGATCCTTTTGGGCCATAAAAGAACAATTTGATGGGGAGTGGAGTAAATGAATCAAGAAACCATATATGTAGTTCAGGGAAGAAGCGGAATTGTATTTTTAGCTACAATGAAATATGACAAAGCAAAAGAGTTGCAAAATAGTTTAAATAGCATAGAGTCCGATAGGGGATATATAACACACTGGATAAATGACAAGTTGATTTTTAAAGAATAAAAAAATTATGATAAAAGGAATAATTCATCGACAATTAAAAATAAATAATACATATGTGAGGAATTGATATGAGTAGGGATAAACGATGGATAACTTACTGTCTGAAGAAAGCAGAGAGACACCAAGTAAACAATCCATACCGTCATATCGCATGTTTAGTGGTCGGAGGGAAACTGCTAAAAGTAGAAGGGAATAAAACAAAGGCTGGAGAACTTATCGATCCAATTTACAAAGACCGTCAATCACATGCTGAATTGATGGTTCTATGTGAATTAGACCCAGATGAGATAAAAGGTGCAATCCTGTATGTGGCAGGTTGGAAATGCGGTAAGGCCATTTTATCGAAGCCTTGCAGACACTGCCAAGAATACTTGAAGAAGTTTAACTTAAAATCCGTGGTGTATTCATTGCCGGATGGCAGATTCGAAAAGATGAGTGTATAGGAGGAAGATAGTTGGAACAAGAGTACGGGACTCGTGGATTATCAATTCATGTTGATATGTGGGGAGTTGATGCAGGTACATTAGACAATATCGATATGCTAAGAGACTTATCAAGAGAAGCTTTAGAGAAAGCGAATGCAACTATTCTCGGACACATCGAAAAACACTTCATTCCAAACGGTGTGACTATTATGTTTTTGCTTCAGGAATCAAGTTATGACATCCATACATATCCATCTCAAGGATTTGCTTCATTCGACGTCTACACTTGCGGAGATACGGCAATGCCACAAGTTGCAGCACAACACTTGATTGATTGCCTAAAGCCAGATCCCACTAGGGTATATTGGAGAGAAATTATTCGCGGCGTTGAGTGAATGACACTATATATAGTGTTATGACTTGATGAAATATCTATATTTTGTGTCAAAATTCCAATAAAATTGCCGTTTCATCTGATTTTTGAAAGGAGTGTAACAACTAATTGTGCATCTTCTGTAACTACCATCGGCACACCGATGCATCCAACATCTATACTCCCGACTGTGCAGTAAATGTTCATGACTATGTAAAACGCACAAAGGAATTAGATCATAAGATTCTTAGCAGCCTTGAACACGGCTTCCAAGGACGATACTTTCAGACATATGACTTAGCAAAAAATAATGGTCTTAAGTTCATCTTTGGAACAGAAGCATATTGGGTTAAGGATAGATTTGAAAAGGACAATACGAATTCCCATATCTGTATCTTCGCTAAGTCTGAAAAAGGTAGGAGAGACATTAACCGTATTCTATCGGAAGCGAATATTTCAGGCTATTATTACAAGCCGAGAATCGACTTAGATTTAATTTCAACGATTGATCCTAATGAAGTGTTGGTTACTTCAGCATGTATTGCCTTTTGGCATTACGAGGATATTGATAAAATTGTATCTGATCTGCATTCTTACTTCGGTTCTAATTTTATGCTTGAAGTTCAGGCACATAATACTGAGCCACAAAAGGAATTGCATAAGAAGATCCTGCAAATCAGCAACAAGAGGAATATCGAACTGATTGCTGGATGTGACAGCCACTTCATCTATCCTGAACAAGCAATCGACCGCGATAATGTTCTTGAAGCTAAGGGAATTAGATACGAGCAAGAAGACGGATGGTATATGGACTATCCAGATGGAGAGACATTGAAGAAGAGATTTATCGAACAAGGGGTATTGTCTGAGGAACAGATTGATGCATCAATAAAGAATACAATGCGATTTATGGATTTTGATGATTATGATTCAGATAAGATTAAGGTGTTCAGTAAAGAAATTAAGTTGCCTACTCTTTATCCTGAACTATCTCAGCAAGAAAGAGATCAAAAGTATAAGCAACTTCTTAACCAGAAATGGAGAGAAGTAAAAGTTAAAATTGATCCGAGTAAGCATCAAAAATATATCGAAGAGATTCGTAAGGAAGGTGAGGTAGTAGTCAACACAGGGATGTCTGATTACTTTCTCATTGACCATGAAATCGTAAAAGAAGCCGTAGGTATGGGTGGAATTATCACCTCAACAGGAAGAGGATCTGGTGTTTCGTTCTATACAAATACTTTGCTTGGCTTCTCTCAGGTAGATCGCATTGCTTCACCTGTTCAATTGTATCCAGAGCGATTCATGAGCGAGAGTAGGATTCTCCAAACTAAATCATTACCTGACCTAGATATGAACTTAGGTAATCCAGAAGTCTTCATTCAAGCACAGAATAAAGTTCTTGGTGAAGGCCATTCATATCCGATGATTGCTTATGGGACATTCAAGCGCAAATCTGGATTTAAATTATATGCTAAATCACAGAACCTACCTTTTGAAATTGCAAATGAAGTATCGCAACAACTTGAAAAATATGAAGCTGATTTGAAATACGCTGAAGACGATGAAAAGGATCTTATCGACGTTTATGATTACGTAGATGAAAAGCATCACAATTTGATTAAAGAAAGTGAAAAGTACACAGGGATCATATCTGATAAAAAGCCGCATCCATGTGGACACTTACTTTATCAAGGTAACATTAAAGAAGAAATCGGACTCATTCTATTAAAAAGCGAATCAACAAAGAAAGAAGTTCTTGCCGCTTTAGTTGATGGCGAAATCGCAGAATATTTTAAGTTTCTCAAGAATGATTTACTTAAAGTTGACGTTGTTAAAACTAATTATGATACATATAAGCGGATTAACAAACCAATTCATACAGAAACAGAATTACTTGATGAAATCAAAAATAATGAAAAAGTATGGAAGATTTACGAGGACGGACTCACTGTAGGAATAAACCAAGTCGAAAAGTATTCAACTACTCAAAAAGTAAAAAAGTATAAGCCAAAGAACATTTCTGAACTAACTGCTTTTATCGCTGCTATTCGTCCTTCTTTTAAATCGATGTATCACGTTTTTGAATCACGTCAACCTTTCTCTTATGGAATCAAAAGTTTCGATGATCTAATTCAGACAGAAGAGATGAAGAACTCTTTCGTTCTATATCAAGAACAAACGATGGCCACACTTGCATATGCTGGATTCCCTACCGATGAAACTTATGGAATCATCAAAGCAATCAGTAAGAAGAAGCCTGATGTCGTTAAGCCACTAAAAGATAGATTCTTAAAGGGTTTCAGCGAAAAGATAATTGAACGTGAAAACCGCTCATTAGATGAGGCTCTTGAGATGAGTGAGCAAGTATGGAAAATCATTGAAGACAGCTCAGGTTACGGCTTCAATGCGAGCCATGCATACAGTTATGCTCTAGATTCTGTTTACTGCGCTTATTTAAAAAGTCACCATACCATCTATTTTTATGAGACCTTGCTACGACACTTCTCGGCAAAGAAGAATAAAGAAAAAGTTTCTGCGCTAAAAGAGGAGATGCAGAGAGGATTCGGCATTTTGGATGGTGGATTCAAGTTTGGTTATGATAATCGGATGTTTGTTGCAAACGAAGATGAGAATAAAATCTACTCAGACCTTTCAAGTATCAAATACATGAATGTAAAAGTGGCCGAAGAATTATATGAATTAGGAAAAAAATCATATGATTCATTTGTAGATTTGCTAGTAGACATTGAAGAGAATACATCAATCAATACACGCCAACTCGATATTCTTGTCAAAATTAATTACTTTAGTAAGTTTGGCGGAAATAATGAGCTGCTAAAAATAGTTGAGTTATTCTCTACGGGAAAAGAAACATACAAGAAAACACATAAAGACGCGACAAAGATAAAAAGGCTAGAAATTATTAAGGAAAGAGCATCCGAGATTTTCCTAACACTGAAGGAAAAGAAAATCCCGCCGAACGAACAAATAGAATTTGAAAAAGAAGTTATGGGATATGCTCAAACTATCTATCCAGAACTTGATGAATATCATGGTGTTATTACTGAAATTAATACGCAATATTCTCCTAGACTAACAATATACAATTTGATTAATGGAACCGAGAATGTTGCAAAGTTAAATAAAAAAGAATACAGCAATAGCAATCTCAAAGTTGGCTCGATTATTAATAATCTTAGAATTGAATACACTAACAAGAAAAAGCCCAATCCTAATGGTGGATTCGATGTACTTCCTGAGAAGGAACCGTGGATTACTCAATTCAGAATAGTAAACGGAGGAATATTAAAATGAACCGGATCTATCTTAAATATAAAACATGTAATGGTGATGTTGTAAATTTAACGTTTCGTTCGGAGAAATCTTTGAACGAACATCTTGCTCAGAATGAAGGATGCACTGTTCTATATAAGTCCAAGGATAAACTTCTTGACTATTCACTTCATACTAAAACCAGTTTGAAAGATTCATTGGCTGCTTTTGCTGAACGGTATCCTAAATTTCAAGGTGCTTGATTGACTATTAATCTCGGAAAATTATTTGAATCTGATTTGGAGAGTAGTTGTGCGAAGTTAGGCATCTTTTACAATAGAATCAAGGACATAAGTCTCCCCATTGAATTGAGAAAACGAATAAAGGTTGCTCCAAATAAATACGATTGTATGATGTTCAGCAAAGGTCATTTATTCACACTAGAACAAAAATCAACAAAAGATAAATCAATTAGTTTCAGCGAGAAGATCATAAAGAAGCATCAGATAGAAAACTTGCTTAAGGCTGATACATATGATGATGTCATCTCTGGTTTCCTGTTTAACTTCAGGGAGCCAGAGAATAAGGTTTACTTTGTGCCAATTAAAGACTTCGTTGCTTATAAGAATGTTGCAGAGAATGAAATTAAGGATCATACATATAAAAGTAAAGTAAACAAAAGCAGCATTCCAATTTCAATATGTGAAGAAGTTGGCATTGAGATCGCCTGGAGAAAGAAGACGAAACGGTATCATTATCATCTTAGGGAATTTATCGAACAGGCAATCCAACACAATAAGTAATGGGACAAATTCGGAGGGGAATAGGTTATTGCAAGAGGTGATGGAGTTGAAAAAAACGAAAAGGAAAACTCCTAAGAAGAAGCCATATTGCTTTTATGTGTCGACTCCATACGGAACATATGAGGTTAAGAATGGAATAATCCAATTAATACAAAATACTCCAAAGCAGATGTGATGTCTGCTTTTTTGTTTGTCTTTGTGATATAATTTATAAATTGATACATTGCCATGCATGGAGGTAAAAATATTGACAGATAAAATATATGTAAGTGCATACTGTCGCGTCAGCACCTCAAGTAAAGACCAGGAAAACAGTTATGAGAATCAAAAATCATATTTTGAGCGAGAAATAACTAAGAATGAGGCTTATCAACTGTATGACATTTATGCCGACAAAGGAATAACTGGGACAAGCCTCAATAAAAGAGACGAGTTCACTAGGATGCTCATAGATGCAGGATTAGAAGAGATAAAAGTGTCTAAGTCACGGTCGATATTTTCTGCAACCAATAGGACTCCCAAGTTCAAAATGATTTTCGTAAAGAATACTAGTCGTTTTGCAAGAAATGTTATGGTCATTGAAGTTTTAAGAGAATTACTAAAACAAGGTGTTATTGTACACTTCCTTGATATTGATTTATTGTTTGATGGGCCAAGTAAAGAATTCATGCTCAACCTGTTCTTGAACTTTGACCAACAGGATTCAATTGATAAATCGAATAAGGTTAAGTTCGGACATATTGAAGGAGCCAAGAAAGGTCACCTATTCTCAAACAGTAGGATTTATGGATATTCGTATCACAAGGATGAAGAGCAGAAGTTTGAAATAAGAGAAGAAGAGGCCGAAGTCATTAGGGAAATTTATAAATTATATAATGAAGGAATAGGTGTTCGGAGAATAATTAATCATCTGACCAGCAAGGGGATCTACACAAGAAATAATAAGCCGTTTGCTGTTTCAGCCGTAAAAAGGATACTCTCCAATGAAAAATACTATGGAGCGTCAGTTAGACAAAAATACACCTATGGCAGCATGTTTAATAAAAGTACTTTCGCAAAGATAAATGATGAAAGTAAGTGGATAGTTCATGAGAATGCTATTCCTTCTATTATCACAAAAGAAGAGTTTGTTAAAGCTCAAATGACTCGGGACAATAAGATCAATCATAAAATGCAAAAGGGTATTTATAAAGGAACGAGTGAGTTTGCAGGTAAGATTATTTGTTCAGAATGTGGCGCGTCATATGTTAGAAACAAAGATCGCGGAAAGCCATTCTACAATTGTACCACCAAGAAAAATAAAGGGACTGCGCACTGCGACAATGTAAATGTATATTCAGATCAAATTGAAATGGAGTTAGATGTCCTGGCTAATGGAATGCTTGCTGAATTGTTTTTATCAGTCAAAGAGGAGCGACTATCAAAGATAGATGAAATAGTTAAGTATTTAGAAAACAAGAAAAGTGAAAGCGATACTGAGGAAATTAAACTGCTAAAGGAAGAGATAAAGGGTCTTGAGGAAGAAAAGAATAGAACAGCTCTTCTATATATAAAGGGCAATTTTGACTCTGATTATTTGGATCAGTTAAGCAGTGAATTAGATGAAAAAATCGCAGAAAAACGAAAACACTTGAAGTCAGTCTCTCAAACTGAAAACGACATAAAAAAAGAAATTGGTTTATTGGTTGACCTTAAGAGTGACATTAAAGGGTTGGAGATTGAAAAGAAGATCGAGCGAACAAAGTTGCTGCAACATATTGACCATATGAAGATAAGTAGGAACACCAATGAAAAAAGGAAAGCGGTAATTACATTTGAGTTTGATGTCTTTAATCAGATTACTCGAATAATAGACAAATATAATATGGATGCTATTCACATGGTTTTGTAGCATAATTTGCTCATATTATATTACAAAACCATGCAATTAAGAACTTCCCAATAACCCACTATGTAACCATACGGCCCTCTGTGATACCGTAAATATCATGGAGGGTTGTTTTATGCTCAACACACCAATTAAACCAATGTTACTTCACCCATCCTCAACAATAATGTCCGGTGACAAATGGATTCATCAAGTTAAATGGGATGGTTTCCGTATACTCATTCATTACGATAATGGTTCGGTTCGTACATGGACTAGGGAAGGGAATGAGGTTACTGATCGATTCCCTGAACTCCAACGTATCCGGTTAAATTGTAAGACGGCTATTCTCGATGGAGAGTGTATTTGCTTCTATGAGGGTAAGCCATCATGGGAAGACTCAATAACTCGACTACTCACCAAGAATGCAGCCAAGGTGAACACTCTCACCAAAACGATGCCAGCTCATTTTGTTGTGTGGGATATTATCTTATGTGATGGGGGAGACTTAACTTCGAGCAGCCTCCTAGACCGTCTAGGCATCCTCCAGGATATCGTCACACCCTCTGACGCTCTATCCGCCACCTCCATGAGTAAAGACGGTCTAGGGCTGTTTGAGAACGTTCAGAGCCTCGGTCTCGAAGGCATCGTATCTAAAAACATATCCAATACGGTTAAATCACGTTATTACATTGATTCCAGGCCACAGAATGTATGGGTTAAAACGAAGAATTATCAATATGACACTTTTCAGATAACAGGTATCCGCAAAAAGGAATTTGGATGGAGCCTGAGCAGCGATGGGGAGTATAGAGGTGTTATTGAGTTCCCACCTTCCTCTGAGGCAAGAAAAGCATTCTTTAGGATTGCAAAGCAGATAAAGACAGGGGAGAATAGGGATTGGATTTTCCTTGATCCTGTTATCTCATGTAAAGTAAAATATCAGTCGCTGACGAGAAGTGGCAAACTCAGATCACCAACTTTCCAGGAGTTCATATTGTGAAGGAGATTTCATGAAGAAGAAAAAACCATATCGCATAAACTTGATTCACAATGGGAGTAATCCAAAAGAAGTAATAAATAAAATAGTGAGAGATGAATGGACGAAGATACTTAATATGAATGGCCTAGTGGCGCTCATTGGATGAGGTTCTAAGTAGGCATAAGTAATAAAAAAGGAGCGATATGATCGCTCCAATTTCCTCACTTATTTAAACTTAGCCTACTATTCATCTGTCTCATCATGGTTCTTGTCACTGCTGGAGTAGAATCCACACTTACGCTTTTCTTCTGTTTTGATGCTATTACGATCATAAGGCCGCATAACCCGACTGTACCAGCTCCCATGATCACATTCTCGGATGTCAGAGCGACAAGCATCCCACCACCGTATGCAAGAATGGGCGCTACCTGATACCCCTTACTTACAAGGTAGAAGAAACAACTTAACAAAAACGATACCCAGAACATCATACCGAGGATGCCAAATTCGTAAGTAATTCGAAGCCACTCGTTATGAGCAACCCGATTGGAGTCAACATTATCGCCATGGAATTGATATGATTCGTATTTTCTGGCTACGTACTCAGAACTTGATGTGCCATGCCCGAAAAATAACTTAAGTTCTGTGCTATGCTTAATCTCGTCGATCATTCCTTCGTTCATGTTTTTTCGGAAACCGATTGTTCCTTTGTTACTATCTTGACCAGTAAGAGTGTAAAATCCCTGGAATAAACGATTTGAATTTTCAAGTCGTTCTTGGTTTTGCATTGCATAATTATAGAACAAAGACCCTCCAACTATAACAATTAACAATACAAAAGATACGATGCTTATATGAAGAGAACTGGTAAGTACTGTGGATAATGATAATACAGCCAATACAATGCAAGCTCCGATAAACCATGTTCTACTGCCGTTTAGTATCAAAGCAGTAATCAGAGAAACCGATAAAATTAATTTAGTTGGAATTCTGTATTGATTATTCCAGATCACCAGTATTAGCAAGCCTACTAGGAAAGCTGCATAAGGCTGAGAAGCCATGAATCCGGTAAACCGTGAATATTCTGAACCATATGTCGAATCAAGGATATATGTTTGAATGATACCCAATGCGAGAGTACTTACAATAGAAGCAGTAAGAAATCGAGCATTTAAAAAATCGTTGGCATTTGCTCTCTTAAATACAAGATAAAACAACAAAATGCCTATTAAGTTTGCGGAAAATTTGATTCCAGCCGTATAATTGATAGGTGACCATGCAATTGCGAAAATGGAGTATGCCAGAAAGATTCCCCAAAATAAATATGGAACCTGAACTATTTTAGGGTTTTCATTTGAGTGGTTATGTTTATTCATACGGTTAAGTCGAAAAAGCAAGATCACGGGGACGATCAATATTTTTACTATGTTTCCGATTCCTGGCATATCGATGTTGCACATAACAACATATGCTATCAGCGCAAATCTCATCGGCAAAAATACTGATGCGATCAAAGATACCAAAAAAGCCAACTCTCCGAATTGATACACGCCCATTAATCCGCATCTCCCTATAGCTATTTGATACACATTGTATCATAAAAAGTTAAAATGGAACACTTTTCTTTCCTGGATGATGGCTATTGATTGAACAGATGAATTTTGATAAAAAAAGGAGCCACCCATAATTTCAGGTGACTCCAATTCTGCTATTCACATATACTTTAATCGATTTTCCATGAGGTAATACTTGCAATTCCGTAATACGGAATCAAAAAGTGGCTATTATCCCTTGAAATATAAGGTGAATTCGCATAATTTACATAATTACGTTCTTACTTCTTGGACTCCTTTAGTCATATCATGGAGTGGATTAAATATACTATTCTCAAACAATTTATATGTTTCCGTATCAACAAGTCCGCAAGAATGAAGGAATGGATTAAAATAAATAATAAGTTTACCATTCACTTTTTCTCTTTTGATGATATTCAAATTTTCTAGCTCATTCATTACTTCATAAATTTTAGATTTTCCAATTCCCACGAGTTTCATCAAGTCATCGATCTCTGGATTCTTTCCGTCAATTATGACTGTATTTGTAGGAAAGTAAAGGTAGGGTAGAAGAGAATAAAGAAATGCTCGACTATAGACACTTAATTTGAACTCGTCTAGCACGAATCTCACATCCGTCTTAAATATTTTTGTGAAATGGAACCTTTCCTTGATGTTAATAATATTATAACTTTCGCCGTTTCTTGCCTTTACTAAGCGAAGAGGTATTTTCATTCCCAAACTAACTAAATAACTAACGCCTTTCGCATATTCCTCTTGTATGCTTTCATTTATAGCTTTTGATAACTCATCTAATTCAACTATTTTTCCAGTCTCTACATCATAAAACTGTTCTCCGTGTTTCCCGTATTTATCTTCAAGCATAAATAATACAACCCCTAAACGTATAATAAATAAGTCAATTGTGATAGTTGATTTTTTCTTTTACTGTTTTGAATGCAGAAATGAATTTCTTTAGTTGATCTTCAGTGTTATAAGTTCTAACGCAATCATGAAGAGCATCTGTCTTGTTAAAGTAAATCGTAGTTGACCGTCCGTTTGGTTTTCGCACGCCTACAATTTCAAATCCGTTCATCACTAGGTAAGCAGCTAAATTTGTACTTTGCGTATAAAACAATTCGTTCAAAAAAATCTCTCCTCATCATCTTTAAAATAATAGTTAACGACCTGCCGCTTCAGCGGTGGGGCGGACAAGTGGACGCAAAGCGTTCAGGCGTCAGGCACTTATCTCTTAAGAAATAAAAAGAGGACTCCGATTGCCGAAGTCCCCAAAAAGTTACCTTCTATTTTCTTCATTTTACTCACTCACACTCCGTTTTTTGAACGTAAAATGTGCATGAAATTTGTCTTTTATCGACTCTACATTAAACCAGGTCTTTGCCTTCTAGATATTTTATCGATTCATGAATAACGATCGCAATCAACCCTTTATCCTTATCAGAAACCGGAATCCGGAGAATAGATAGAATCTTATTTACTACGTCTAAAGCAAGACCTTCCTTATCTTCAACATTTACAGCGCTACTTAGGTTATGAACATAATCCGAAACCGAATCGGAAATATCGAGCACAGTTGAAATAGATGTTTTAGTTTTTTCGTTGAGGTCAAGATCACTTATTACATTCTTTGCGATACTAATCACATCCGTAACTACACTAATGTCACTATCAGAAATGATATTCTTTTCTTTTGCATATTTGATTCCCAGCGTAACGACAATGATAAATACAAGTGCAGAAATCACATATACGAATTCCATACTTATTCCTCCTTTGACAATCGTAATTAGTGTTTAAGGATATAGTCTACGACACGGTTAATAATAACGGCTAAGTCGCCACGTGTTACGTTGCCATCAGGGTTAAAATGCTTCGCGTCTACTCCAGTGATAAAACCCTTATCTTTTGCGGAATCTATGGAAGCAGCCTGATATTGCTTAGTCACGTCGTCGAAGTACTTACTGAAAGTATTCAAAATTTCTTCCACCTTTTTATTTTTAATTTTTAGTACTTCATCTCTGACCATTGGGATAAAAGAAGTGTTCGCTGAAGCAATAGTGTTACCTGTGCCAAAGAAATTAGTTCCTGGACATGTTTTCGATGATTGGCCAGGAGTATAATCTTTCAGTCGCTTACCTGATTCATCATACCAAGCATGATAAACGATATGATCCGTATCAACAGGAATACTGAGTTTTAGAGCGAGGAGGGCATACAATTTCACGATTGTATCCTTCTGGATTTGAGTAATCGAGTCTCCTCCTTTGTCGAAGTTGCCTATATTCTCAATACAAATTGCAGATTCATTCGCGCCCTTGATACCTGCTGGAGTCTTATTCAGATCTCTATCTAGTGACAGAGCAATCTTACCATCCTCGAAAGTAGTGATGTTCTGACCCGTTGCAGTCCAACCATTTGTATTGATATGAAAATTTCGCATACCTTCGAGACACGCGAAATAATCCTGATTTTTTCTTGTTGTGTAGTTAGGAGAGGCAGTATGATGAACTTGCAATGTGGAGATCCGTCTTGTGATATTCTCTTTAGACAGCCAATCTGCGAATTCATCAATTGATTCAAACAGTTGGAAGTTTCCCTTCTTGATCATGGTGTAATATCCTCTCTAGTGAAGTGTTGTAATTTTATAAACTTTGTTTTATAATCAAACCTAGGACAACATATATCTTTCTGATGCTCAAGCAGGGCGATGATGATAATGTTGTCTTTTATTGTGTATTTGTATCATTTGGTTTTGTGAATTCTTCATTCGGCTTCGCTTTGAAATTTTCTATTTCTTGATTAATTTTATCTCCGATTATATCCAAGTGCTTCTGCTTGGCATCGACTAAGTTCTCGTATATGCTGCGAATCTCAATTAAGCCAAAACCGGAAAGAATAACATATTGCAAGTACTCACCAATAAAAAAGATTTGGTTTGCAGCAATAAGAAGAATAATATAAGCCATTACTTTGCCACTAAATCCAGCATACATCTTTCTGGAAATGATAGGTCTATTGTTGGCCTTTTCTGCCCAGACTCTCGAAATAATATCTAATATAATGAGAACAAACGCACTTCCAATTTGCTGTGGCGTAAGTCCCGTCAAATAGCAAATTACTCCAATTGAAACTCCGCCAACATAAAATACTGAATCAGTAAACATTTTTATAAAAGTTGTCTTTGTAGACTCTGCCATGATCCTCAAATATTCCATTTAACAAACAACCTACTTCCCGAAAGTATCTTCAATCATAAAAAATAAAAGGTAGTCAACTTAATGACTACCTTTTGAAGAAATTATTCTATTGAGTATCCATTAGGCCGATGATGTACCACAAATCATCTTCTCGGTACTCATTGAGCGGCTTGCCTGGGGCAAAATCAGGTGATTCGCTCATGAGTAAGCCATAGTTGCCGCCGACAATATCATATGTTTTAGTTTCAATTTCCGAGCCGTCGCCCCTGGTATATAGAATCATTACGGATACTTTACGGACAGTCTTATCTTCCAGTATAGCAGTGATTTCCTCGTGTTCTGCCGTAATGGTGGTCTCCACTTCTTGTAAGGACTTGATCTTCAATTGTTTGGATGAAACGCGCATATTTAACCCCCTTTAACCGTTGGTGAGTGGTTTCCATGAATAGGTTCCGGTCGCGGACTTAAGGCAAACATAGGCAGTATCTGCGACGCCTGAACCATTGCTTCCCAAAGCAATTGTCGAGAATGTACCTGCTGCGCCCGTCGTTCCTGCGTTGAACGATCCAGTCGGTTTCGATCCTAGCGAAGTTGAAATGAACTTTACCGAAGTCGCTCCACCTATATATTCGGTTGTAAAGCCATTGAACGTGGCCGCATTGATTTTGCTCGCTATAGTGCTTGGAGTGTCACCTGTAACAACAGCAATTTGGTAGTTAGCTCCACCAAGCGAAATGGTTATATTGCCACTTGATGTCGCCCCAGATGTAACGTTAACACGCTCTCGCTGCTTGATTCCTGAATCCACAATTACGCGAGTCCGCCCAGCGTATTGCTGACTGGCATCTGGCAAGGTATTCCCGCAATATTCCACAATTAGGTCATCACAGATATTCCCTTCTATCAAAAAGTCGTTCTGACGGGAATAGGTGATGGTGCCATGCTGAATTCGGTTATTGATAATCTGATTTCCATAGGAAGGGAGGTCAGCAGCGCCATACTTGTCAAACCCTGTGACTTGGATGTTCCCCTTCATAATCTCGTTGCCTTCGATGGTATTGTGGAAGCAGCATCCATAACCACCATCCACGAACCCATATAGCGTATTGATAGCGACGGCAGCATTGGGCGTATTCCGTATGCGGTTGTTCACGATCCGCGTATGAAAGGAATTGCCCCATAACGAAATACCCGTCGTGCAGTTATGGATCACATTGTTTGAGATGACGAATCCAAGATACGGCACTTGGATAACAAACTTGTCTCCAACGGCAACATCCGGCTGCGAAGTGCTGGTCGAACCTTCGGAGAGCTGGAACATTTCAACTCCAGTAGGTCCCATGTAGTCAATTTCATAGATTTTCCCTTTCGATTTGCCAGTCAGCATGACGACGTAGTAGCGCAAGTATTGGTAGTTGGTAAATGCGAAGTCGGGAACGATTTGCCTCCCAGGAGTGTCCCTGTAATAAGCGGTGATAGTTCCAGTTTTTACTGTTCCAGTTTTCCCCGATGTGTTCCCTCGAAGATCGCAACCAATCGCTTCTTCTGAAACATTGGATACGACGTTTTCAGAGATAACGACATTGTGAGCACCTTTCCCACCTGTAAGATCACGCGAACAAAGAAAACTAATCGCAGTAATCCCGCCATCGATTCGATTTCCTAAAATAACGGTATCGTCTCCAGCGGCCAATTCGATGTTCCGGCTAAGTGAATTCGACATTTTGTTAAAAGCGATTAGGCCGTTTGTGAGAGCGCCATAAACCGCATAAGAGCACCCGTTGAATTCGTTCCAGAGTATATGAACATTTTGAGCCCATCGACTAAAACCGCACCCGAAATAAATCGACAGCCCAGTATTCAAAAACTTGTTGAACTGTATGCGCATAAACCCATTATCGTAATCATACGGCACGTAGATCGTCGCGCGGTCGAAAGTGAATCCACTTATTTCCTTGCAGCTTTTTACGGCCAATCGTCCCGCCGTCGCATTCAACGATTTAATAGTTGCGCCACGACCGATTAGCCTCACGTCCGGTTTCAAAACTGTGATATCTGTTTCGACAAGATACACTCCAGCCGTAAATATCATGTCGCAACTATCCGACGAAGCCAGCATGTTATTGATAGCTGCGGAATTCTCGGTCGCTCCATCCGGTTTAGCCCCAAACCACTGCGGATAAATCTCCTTCGTATAAGGCAGTAATACCGTCCCAGGTCCAGTGAAGATATTGCTTGATGGGCGAGCCTGTATATTGGCCTTAAAGGTAAAGCCTGTGTCCACGGAAATGCGCGCCCCATTCGCTAATACGACAACAACCCCACTGGGTATATCCACATTCGCAGAAATTCGGTATGTGCCAGGTGGAACATACATTTCGCCCCCGCCGATAGCCGTCAAATCGAAGGACGCAAATATAAACGCCTGACTGGTATCGATAGATCCGCTATTAATAGCTCCGTACTTTGCGCTCGTAATATCATATCCGTGTTTATCAAGATCGGATCGAGTTGATATTCCCATCCCTTCCAACTCATCGATTAAACTATTATGTTTCGCCTGTAGTTCTTCTGCCTGACTATCTACGGCAGCTTTAAACTGCTCTGTTGTCATATTGGGCTTATCTGGCTGGTCTTTATGTTTGAAAGATAATTTTAATAATTTATTGTTGCTTAATGGCAAGTTAAAACCTCCTACATAAAGAGAAGAGAGGTCAAATAATCGACCCCGCGGATCAAATTTACTATTCGAAAATATCAAAATTCGCGTTTTGATAATAAAACGGCATACTGAAGCCAGTATTGCTTATCCAGCAATTCGTTGTCCCGACTCGGTAAGAAGTGCCTTGGGCATGAGCAAGAGATACAACATATTTGAACCCAGTAGAAGGATCTGTATTTGAGTAATCGCTATAGACGGCACCCACATAGTTACCTGCCGAAGTATAAAGGATTATTACTCTTGGTTTGAATGGTAATCCAGTAGCCACCACCATTCCCATATACAAAACCTGTCCATCAGACCTTTCGAATCCACGAGTCCCTTGTGCGGTATCAAGAATCGCAATTCCAGAATATTTCCTTTTACCAGCAGCTATGGTTCCTGATCCATTGTAATATCCCTCTGGTATGAATTGTGGTGTATCACTTGGAGTAAAGGACAGTGCTCCACGGTTAGGCATTGTTCCTGAACGCTTTGTCTTAGCATCACTATTGTAATAAGTTTGACCAAACAAAACCTGAGAGTCAGCAGCGTTGCCAGAGAGTGACAATGTACCAACTATTCTTTGATTTTTAGAGTATGCAACTTTGGGGGCTAAAATATCGTCGGCATTTGCGGTGCCGTCTGAAGTCTCACTGCCCGTTTGAATCGAACTGATTTTGTTTGATAATTGTGTGTATGTATCGCTACCTGATGCTGCAATTCCCTTGCCAGTAATAGCGGTAGCGATTTTATTTTTCCCATCACTGACAGAGGTAAAAAGCGAATTCCAATCTGTTGCTGTAATTAGATAATCAGCAAGATCCATTTGTAGGCTTGCCAATTCTGCATTTTCTGCTGTTGTCTTATTTGCTTTCATATATAATTCATTATAGCGAGTATATTTAGCCATTATAAGATCATTGTTAGTTGGTAAATCTGCCTTTGGCATAGTTAATATCTCCCCTCATTATTATTTTTTATATTTAATAACTAAGTTATTCAAGGAATTATTGATGGCTTCAACCAACACTTCATTGCCACTAGACAAGACTTCTCCTGTCTTATTGGGAACGCCTGAGATAGTATTTATGCCACCCTGCAATTTAATATCCGCTTTCTCGCCGTTAACTCCAACAACAGTAGCAGAGTATGTTTTATCAAATTTAAGATTTTTTATCATCGCCTCAATCCGTTTATCGATAATTTGATAAAACAAACTTGCCGCTTGGGGATCGCTTAATAAGAGTTCTCTGTCCATAGATTAATCTTCCTATTCAAGAGGTCTGTTTTTCCATACATTTATCTTCATTGTTGAATCGTAGTTTAGAGGCAGGTCAATATTGCTAACAATGTATCTATCTCGATTAAGATTATTTCCGCTGTCTTCAATTGTGACTATATTCCCTACATCTAAATGATAAATACAAACACAATCTATTGTTGTGCTTTCTTGTACAATAATGGCCTTTCTAAGTTCGTAGGCAGCTCGTTGATTTGCAAGATCGTTATTATAAATGATGTCATCAGATATTAGTTTCACTCTTTCTCCAATCAAACCAACATATGTAGGAGAGAAGATGAAGGTATCCTGGGCAGAACCCATTATTTGAGATCCATTGATGTTGTCACCATATACATAAACACTATTCTTCATTTGAGAAAAATCAAATTTTCTACTTGAACCTAGATAAGTTACCTCATTAGTTGAGAAATCCCATGACGAAGGCTTAATGTCATCACTACCAACGGGTTGAAAGCGAAAGTTTCCATTTTTGTCGTAGAAGCACTCATAACTTATCATTTCAGCCAACTTAATTAGCATGTCACCCAGATTGTCGCCACGATCCATTGTTAATGTATATGGCGTAACCACATCGGTGGGAATAATGATAGGAGGCTTAACATCAGCAACTTCGTTTACAATAATGGCCCTAACTGAATCTGCAATGTTCGTACCCAAAGGAATAATATAATCCGCTTTCAGAGTCCCACTTAGAGTTCCATCAAGTAGACTCCACTTATCATTTAAATTTAGGGATGCGGATGTTTCTGTAAAGTAACTATTGATTTCGGGTTCAACTAGACAGAAGATACCATTTGAGTTTAAAGTATCATTCAGTCCACTAGAGATGCGAATTTTAGTATTGGCCCATATCTTGCCTTTGTAATTTGGAGTGTAGTTATTATCGAAGTTTGTAAGGCTTAAATTCGCACTTCTACGACTTCCGTTTTGATATGAAATATTAACCGATCCATCCAAAAAATTCTTAGTGATGTCTTCGATGACATTCTCATTTTTATCAAGTAGTTCAATTTTATATGTTACAGATGAGTCTTTCCGAATGGCATCGATGTAATCGTAATAGGATGGCATTACTCACCATCTCCCACCTGTGTAAACTGAAAACTGATAGTGAATGGCTGCTCGGTCGTTGTGTCCATATACTGATAAGAGAAGTTACTTGTCTGGACTTTGAACATGTCGCCACCAGTATTTTTTAATATTTTAGGCTCACCATTTGTGATGAATTCTTCAAGTTTTTCCAATAAAATATGATCAATTTTCAACTCTGTCGAATCTGCTTCATATGGAGCAAAATACCATCCTGTCAAACCTTTTGATTGATGTATTAAACGGTAAGGAATGGTTTTTAACCCACCGCTATGATATTTCCGCTTACCAAACCTAGCAACTGGATACTTTGTGAATCCTTCAAACAACTTCATATCTAAGTTAAGCGCTATGCTTTCGCTTTCTAGGTTCATATCAAATTTATATATTGTTTCGTTGTCCAAACTACACAAATACCATCCAAAAAAGTCTGAAGTGCACATTGAAATAACAGGTGCGCCCTCAGTACCATCCTCAGCAACAGGTGAAACCTGATATTCGTATTCAGTCCGATTTGCCTGAAGGTAATCAGCAAATGCAACCGATGTTGACGGAATGTCTGCAAGTACAGTTGAAGAAAATTTGTCTTTTCTCTTTCTGCGTATCCGCCACTTAGAGATTGTCTTAGATAGTGATGTATAGTTGCCAGCCTCTAAATTCCCCTCGAAATTAGCCAAGAAGACAGAGCCTGCACCAAAATAATCTTCAGAGTTTAGGTCCAAAAATTTATCGTCCGAAAAAATATAATTTTTTACATGCAAACCGTCATATACTCCATTACCAATAAGAGATACTTTGGAGTATACACGATTACTCATAATTACTTTATTACTGGTAGTGCTTGCATTAAACGCGTTAAGTGAAAAGAACAATTGAACACCACCTACACAGATCATAAGTATTCAGTATAATCCGAAGTTTGAATAATAGTTTTATCTGGCTTAATTAAAACTTTAAAGAATCCATTGGGAACAGAGGTGAATTTACCGAGAATAGTATTTCCGTCGCAAGTTAAATAAAACTGCGAACCGTTATATCCAAGAGTGACCTCATCATTCCCTAAACTTATAATTTGTCCAATAAAACTTGAATCAATTGAAACCCAAAACATTATAGAAGCATTTATCGGTATGAAAGAATTGAAAATGACTTTACTAGAAGTATTCAGATGGACTCCATAGCCAAACTTCCCAGCGACATATTCAATACTGCCAACATTTGTTCCAGTAATCTGAAGGAGTGGACTCCATTTCAATAGGACGCTTCCCGAATCATCATCTGGTGTAGCAGTAAGCGAAAAACTATTTGAATTTGGCTGAGTATAGGAGACATTAAATGGTCTTTTCCCTGTAGTTGCTTGCATCGAATACTGCGATTCAGTTATAAGTTCCAAGAAATATTGTTCGTCCGTTTTAAATCCATCTTGTTCGAATTCAATATTGTATCCATATTTCCAACCGGAATCAACAAGTATGTTAAAATTGCTATCGTAAAAAATAAACTTAAATCTATTAAACGGTATATTTTGTGCTTGACTATAACTACCTTTGAAATTAAAAGAACGAGTAGTGATAATTGACGGAGTATTTAAAGTTAACACTGGTTTATTGTTTGTTTTAAAGAAAATATAGTCACTTAACGCAGAGATTGAATTGTTGAATACCTGGAGTTGGTATTTGTAGTTTAAACCATTGCTTAACGTGTTAGATGGAAGCAAGTGTTGAGACATTGTTGAAGCAATTTTCGTAGAATCATAAACGAGATTGTTTGTGTCATTGTTATATATTTTTATTCTATAATGCGTTTGTGGATCTCCGTTTGAACGCCAATTAAATAATTGAGTATTGGTAGCATCAAACGATGATGAATCAGGATTGAGTTGATCTGGTGCAAAGAGCAATCGTTCTTCACATCCTTTCTCAAGAGAAGAGTAGGGGAGGGAAGACCTCCCCAATTCTTAGTTGATATTCCTAGCATGTACACATAATTCATTATTCTCAAATTATTGATTCTTGCCATATAGTTTGAGATTATTCATAAACTGTTTTGCATCATTTGTTTTAACCTCAATATGCTCAAATACGTATGTGTTTCCACCTTGAACAGTTGGCTGACTAGATGATTTAAGTGCGTTCCATGCAACTTGCATTCCACCAGTGATGCCATTTATAAAGTTTTGAACCATGTTAACGGGGTTCTTTACAACCATTTCACCCATTAAAAGTTTTGCTAGTTGTTCATTTTGTCCTACACCAAATTTGTTCGCAAGCCATTGAGGTATTGATGAATCCTCTCCAACAATGCCGCCCGTATGGTACTGAAGCACATTCCATTTGCCTGTTTTGGAATCGTAGGAAGAATCAACATTATATTGTGATTTAAGTTGATTGGATAATTGTTGATTCTTTTGTGCGAGTGCATTCTTTTCTGCTGTGGTAGTGGCTGTATGCCAGTCTTGAGAGTTCTGTGCCATCTGACCCAAGATACCATTTACAGCAGAAGAGTTGGAGGGAGTGGTGGATACACTCGATGTTCCTGTTGCCCCACTTGTGGACGGAACAGCAGACGATAACCCTATTGCTGAAGCGTATAGTCGTTGAGCTTCCGCCAATTTAGATTTGAGAGTAGAGAGGATGTTATCCCATTTCTCGCCGTATGAAGTATTGATGGTATCTAAACTTGATTTTAAGATAGTATCCAAATCGACACCATGAGCAGCCCAAGCAGTTTTCTCTTCCTCAAATTTTTCATTCCGAACTTTGATTTCATTGTTCTTTGCATCAATCTTCGCCTGTAATTGGGCAATGATGTTTTTTCTGGTCTGGTCAAGTTCCCATTTATTATAGTCCTCTTGCTTGCTCTGAAGATCTTCTAGTAGGGTATCAAGGGATTTCGACATCGACTTGCTATAGTCTTCTTGGAGTTTCGTTAACTTTTCCGTTTCAGACTGTATTTTTCGAGGATCAGCAATCCACTGAAATTGACCATCCTGGAATACTCGAACATTCTTTTCCTTTTGAATATTCTGAAGGACTTGTTGCTGTTTGAGGATATCGTTTTGTGCTTGGATAGCATCTGCTTTTGCTTGCTCCAAGCCAAGTTGTTTCGCTTGTTCATCAGAAATAGTAGCGAGAGTGCCTGAACGGTAGATATCAACTTTTTGTTGAAGTTCAGATATCTCTAGTAACCGTTTAGAACGTTCTTCAGATACGGCTTCTGCTTCCCATTGTTTTTGGAGAGTTTCAATTTGTGACTGATAGGAATCGATAACCGTCTGGTCAATCTTATTTTGAACATTAACAAGGTTCTGAGCCAATTGAACAGAAAAATCATATTCTGCTTTTTGGACATCTAGCAGCGTTGCTTTACGTTGCTTCAAATCCTCTGTTAATGATTTGATTTGATCAGCAGTAAGGCGTTCTGATGCTGATAACTTACTGTTACTAGCTATCTTCTGCTCAATAGAAGCAATATCATTTTCTACAGCAGAACGTTTCTCTTCAAGCAAGGAGATTTGAATTTCAGTTTCACGATTATATTCCTTAGAGCCTTCAACATACATTGACTGAATAATCTTCGACCTATTAATCTGATTATCTAATTCTGAATACGCCTTGGTTAACTTATCAAGCCAATTATTTGTATTGTCGAGTCTCATGGAATCTAGACTGGTTTGTGAAGCATCAATACCATCCAGCATCTTCTGAATTTCATCAGCGTTAGCAGACCAACCTTGCTTATATGCATACAAACTGTTGAACAAAGATTCAACTGCTTTTTGCTCATCGTCAATCTGTTTGATTGATGCATTACGTTCTTTGACCGACATTTTATTATCGTCGTGAATGGCCTGTGAACGTTTAGCAAAGGAGTTCAGAAATTCCTTATACTTATCTGATGCCTCACCATTAGAGTCAAACCAAGTTGAAGTATTGTACTTAGAATTTTGAGAGCGTAAAGTATCAGCAGCCTTAGACATTTGATTCTGAGCATTCTTGAGGTCTTCGACTGCTTTACGTTGTTGCTCAATTTTCTTAGTTGTGAGGTCAACTGTCTTCTCATAATCCTTCAACTTTTCAGCAGTCTTAATTTGACGATCAAGCGATTGGATATTCTTCTCACGAGCATCATATTCAGCGTTCATTGCTTTGACGCGTTCTTTAGTGAGATCCGTTTCCGCTATAGCATCATTAAGAGAAGGGCCAGAAGAAGACTTTTTCTCTTTAGTTGTTGACGTACCGTAACTAGGCGACGAAAGAAGAGAGGTGTATTTCTGATTGAAACTATCCTTTAGATCGAGCAGTTGATGAATAGCACTAGCCGTGTTCTGTGCTTCCTTGGTCATGGCTTTCACATGGATGTTACCCATTTGAATTTCTTCGCCAGTCTGAGAACTAGCATTATTATAAATATTGCTAATTGCGGCTTGTGCAGTTGCAAGATCGGTAATGCTGTCGATTTCAATACCGTAATACTTAAGACGAGTTTGAAGTTGCTTATAAAGCTCGGTTGTCTTTAATGCTTCAGCAGATTTAACTTCAGCAAGAAGGGCAATCTGGGCCTGTCGAACATCTTCAATTGCATCCTTTTCAAAAGTCCAACCATTTGCCGTTTTCTGAATCTTATCCAGCAAGTCAGGATACTTCATAGCAAGATCTGCAACTGCCTTAGCATCAAGTGCTTTACCGTTAGCTGTATCTTGTAGGATTTGGTTGAGATCCTTTAATTCTGAATCTGCTTGTGATGATTGTTTTGCTAGTTCTTCTAGTGACTTTGCATTTAGCTTATTGGCACCTGTATTACTATCAATTGCGGATGAGCCATCTCTTAAAGAAGATGAAATCTTAGCATATACGTCAGGAGTAATTGAGCCAATGCTTTTAATTTTGACAAGGACATCATTGAGATTCTTACCGTCAAAATCTTTTATGGCCGATGATACGCCAACCATGCTCTTTTCATACTTATCAATGGGTAGGGCGGACAGAGAAGCGTTAATCTTATCGAACATCGACTGTTGCTCTTGATTAAACTTTGCCTGTTCAGATGTATTGAGTTTGATTAAGTCACGTTTCTTATATTCGACAGAGTTTAATTGATCGACAATCGGCTGTATTTCGTCTAATTTTTGTTTTACAGCAGCAAGCGCATTATTCCACTGTTCGTTTGATTGGGGAATAAGTTTAGAATACTTGAATACTTCTGCATTCTTATCTTGAATACCCTTATACAAATCATTTAACTTTTTGTAGTATTCCTCTACATTTAAGTTGCCAAGGCCAACGTCGCCACCGACATCATAATCATTCGATTTATTAAATGAAAGCCAATTGATTTTTGCGCTCATTTCAGGATCGCTATAGCGTCTAGACATAATAGCATCCGATGCAATTTGGCCATCCTTAACATTATTTTCGAGCGCAGTTTTATTTAGTTCTTTGATTTTACTTATCTGTTCATCATACTTACCATTAACTAAATCAAGACCTTCTGCTTCGGAACCGAAGGTATCGATAAGTTTGTTTTGCATATTGAACAGTTGATCTTTTACAGTATTATCTTTAGATATGTTCTTATAATTTTCTTCATAATAAGAACTAACTTCGCTTAAATTACTGATTTGATTATCGTATGCTTTATTGTTCCTATCAATTAAATCTGTAGATTTCTTGGTGACATCGTTGAGTCCATTGAAAACAGAGTAGAGTAGGGACCCAGCGGTAATAACAAGACCCAATACTCCGAGACTTGCTTGGAATATCCTCATAGCTCTTGAAGCGTTAGTGACTGCCACAGTAGTACCATCAGCGGCCACAGTAGTTGTTGTCAACTCGGTCTTGAAAGTTAGAAGAGTTTTAATGCTTTCTCCTACACCAGAGATAAAACCAGCAATTGCCTTAGATTTAAAAGTTAGAAAGAGGCCTGTAACAAGCGCAATAATAGTACCAACGTTGTTTAATGATTTGACAATTTCAGTTCCGATATCAACTAAGCCTTTAAGCAAACTCGAACTAATACTGTTGCTCCACATCGTACTCACAGCATTCTGGAACCGAGCCACATGGCCTTGAAGACTATTTATATATGTTTCGTTTTCTCGTGCAGCAGATCCGAAACTATTCAGCCCAGCAGTCAGTGCGTCTTCGGCGTCTTTCCAGTTATTAATGAGGGAGGCGGCTACGTTTGCTTGCTCTTTACCAGCAACAAGTTCCAATATATCTGACTTTTGAAAGTCTGATAATTTACCCCAAACTTTAGACAGTTCCTGAAATATTTCATATGTACTCTTAAATGTTTTGTCATTCTTCATCAATGACAATCCAAGCGAGTTAAATTTCTTTTCAAGAGTAGGGAATAATCCATCAACCTTTGTTCCGTCTTCATTGATGCCACGAAGACGCAAACTTAAGGTTTTCATCGCGTTGCCTATTTTTTCAGGGTCTTGTACTGAACTATTTGCGGCGGTGATCAGGGCAATTGATTGTTCCATACTATTTCCGGCAGTCGATAGGGCCGAAGCAGAACGTTTAGCGGCTTCACCAATTCCAGCAGAAGAAATCGAGAACTTATTTCCGACTTCGTTATACACATCAACGAGATGAGTGATATTTTTGCCTTGGGAATCAACTTCGATACCAAAACCCTTAATTGCGGCAATAAGGGCGGTGGAGGCATCTTGCGCGTTAGCAATGTCACCAACATTTTGGTATATCGTCGTTTGCTTTGCCAGTTGAGTTGCTTGTTGCATCGTATAACCAAGTCGAGTCCATTCAGTTGTAGACTTGATTACATCCAGAGTGAGAGCACCGATGGAGGAGGCTGTTTTTGCTGCGTCTTTAGCAAATTGAGCATATTCTTCAGAAGTGGCATTAGTTGTTTTTTTGAGGTCAGTGAGAGCTGTATCTAGATTGTAGACGTATTGTACACCAGATTGTAGCGCTCGAAGAGGAGCATAGAATGCGGTTGTAGCAGCCATCCACACTGGGAATTTTTGCATTGCTGTTTTAAATGCTTCACCAAAACTAATTGCATGACTAGTGGCAGTTTTCGCAGATGCAGTAATATTTTTTAGTCCCGTATCTACTTCTTTTAGTGCAGTTTTATAACTGCCATCGATACCAACTAGTTTATTATTTCCGCTGAATTCAAGTTTACTTAGTTTATCAGATGCTTCTTTAAGTTGCTGCGATACGTTACTATCAGACCCTAGCCTCCGTTGAAGATCGCTGATGCGAGCTTGTTTATCTGCAATTGCCTGTTGAAATTCAAGGTTTTTTTTAGCATTCTCTTGTTGGGCCAAGTAATACTGTTTGTCTTCAGCAAGTTCCTTATCGTTAATTGCTTTATTGATCTTGTAAGTTTCATTATGATTCTTGATTAATTCAGCATCGATTCGCTTAATTTCTGCTGCTAATTGCTGTTCATTCTTTAGATATTCTTCTATCTGCTTATAGTTATCAATTAAACCATCAGCATTTGTGTTGACTACTAGTTTGTTATTTTGACTATCTTGAAGAGTGTGAGTAGCACCAATTACTTCTCCATTAGAATTTCTTCTTGTTTGCGTTTGAACATTTTTGCTATAACGCTCATTCTCAGCAAGTAAGTCTTCCAGAGACTTTCTTTGGTCATCAATTGCCTTTGTTTCTTGCTTTATTGATTTAGCTCGTTCATCAATTTTAATTTTTGTTTTTGAAATGATAGTTCCATTTGCTAGGGTGCTCTCTGAAACCCTCTCAATTGCCCCATCAAGTCTCTGATATTCTGTTGTTATTTCTCTTACAACTTTATTCTGGTCATCTGCGATAGCCTTCATCTTATTCACTGCTGCGATGAAGGAGGAGATGTATGTACCAAAATTTTGAGGTACTTCAATTTTCAATTTAAGTTTGTTTACTTTTTTCTCAAGACCACTAATAGCAGCATTAATGTCTCCGATGCTCTTTCCAACATTTAATGAAGCTGAGACTAATATCCTTAAATCATTACCCATGATTTCCTCTCCTTTTTCTAAACGACAAAAAAGGAGAGGGCAGTTGCGCCCACTCCTTAAATATAGTGCTACCTATTTAATACTTTGGTCTATTTCTTTAAACTCCGCTAAATCTTGGTTGAACCTTTCCATTGCTTTTAATTTATCACTGTATTTGTTGTAAGTATTATAATAATACATATCGTTATTCATTTTAAGAATGTTGTTTATTACACCTTGCTCGTACTCATTGAATGAGGATAGTTTTTCTCCATATTTTGAAACATAGGCATCGATAATCCGTTGCTGTGAACTATCGATTTGTTTACCGTCTTGCATATAGTTGATTAATATTTCCCCAACTTGTTTAGACTTATTCTTGATCTCATTCGAAACTGGTGTTTTATTAGATGAACAACTTGTTAAGATGACACTCAGACACAAAATAAATATGATCCTTTTCAACTCAATTCACACCCCTAAACATGAATTTAGTTATACTGGTATTTTACACCAATATGTATATGTATAGGAATGGAAAACTGATATTATATTTTTTAATTGTTTTTATCTATAAAAGAAAAAAACCGCTGAAACAACGGTTTCTCTATTTTAGAGACAATACGATTGAATGAAGTCGCCTATAAGATGATTTATTAGTAAAAATTAGAAGAACACTCACCAATAATTCTTTTACAAAGTTTCTAAAAATGCAGATAATTTCCTCGCTATCACCGCATGGCCCGCTGCGTTCGGGTGCAGACCATCTCCCGCATAGGTTGTTTTCCCAATCGGTAGATTCGGTTGGATACCAGATACACTGTATAAGTCCAAAACAGGAATAGCATAATATGCCGCCACCTCTTTTATGATCGCTACATAATCGCTAAGTTTTTTTGAAGTGACCGTGTTTGCTGTGTCATCCGCTTCTCTGTGCAAAGGCGTCATAAATACAATCTGCTGAGTCGGATACTTATTAATCAAACCACTCATCAAGGTTCTAAGTGCTCCATAAAACGAGATATCTGTTGTGTCAGCAAACGTCCCAATAGGAGCAGTCTCAGCATGACCAAAGTCGTTTGTTCCACCGAACACAACCACAAGATCGGCAGTGTTACTCATACCACTGTACCTTGCAGTAAAACTTTGAGTGGGAGTGCCTGAGTTTCCACTTGTGTTCGTATACGCGCCTGAAATATGAGTCCCAGAAACGCCATAATTTGATACAGAAGCGAGACCCAACTGCTTTTTAACTAAAGCATGATACAACAAATTGGGATCTGATGGCGTGGAAGAACCAGCACCTTGTGTGATACTGTCCCCGAGAAAATGTGCTGTTTTTCCACGCCATTTGCTCTGGAACCTTGGCGGTGATAGATTTAGTCCTGCCATTTATACCGACACCACCAATCTAACAGGCTGTGTTCCGCTTTTACTGGCTAGTTGAATATCGCCACTACTGATAGCAAGTGATAACGTTTCGCCAGATTTTATAACGATTGATGCATTCGTAGATGTAAATACTTTACCGCAGTCTATCCATACATTGTACCCTGACGAACTTGAGTTTTTGGAACCTGTATATGAAACACGCAAAGACCAGTTCGATATAGTTGGCAGAGTGTAAATCAAATCATAAGGTCCAGCGGTAGCAGAGGTGTAGGCATCAAAAGTATCCATAGCAGTACCAGTAAAACCATCAGAACGGGAAACACCTGAAATGGAAGATGGATTAGCCCAGGTGTTGCCACCATCATTCGATATTTCAATTTGAGCAATCCCTGCGGCGCTGCCTTTTGCAATCGAAACAGCAATTTGAGCGCAAGCAATATTGGGTTTATATGTAGCCTTACTACCAGCAGTAGATGTTTTTGCTACGTCCGATCCAACAGCGCGTAGAATTGCTGTCGTATCCGATACCCATGTTCCAGTGTAAGACCATGTGATGTCCTGATTATCATGGATCGTTCCGAATGGATTTTTGCCTTGTAGACCGATTTTTACATCATCGGTCCCATCGTTAGTGATCATGATGTTATTCATGCTTTTAGGGAAAACGATAGTTGTGGGGGACACTCCGATAGACAAGTCAGGGTAAGAAGCATAATCGCTACTTCCGACTCTCCGAACTGGAAGTGGATTATTTAATCCTACTGGTTTACCATTGTCATCTAAATAAATATTTCCAGCCAATATTTTACCTCCTTGATGTGAATAATAGAGTGAATAAAAGTGATATTTCATTACCTTATTCAGTTTTCAAATGTTCCTTTAACTTGTCGAGGTCTTTCCATTTACGATCTTTTGCCGTAAGGTCATTGTATACCTTGTACATATCTGCACTCGTCCAACCCATGATTTCAATGATGAAGTCCGAAGACAATCCTAAGCGAGTGAGGTGAGTCACTATGTAATGACGAAGAGAGTGGAAGTAGAAAGGGACGCCTAAGAATTCTTCCCACTTTTCTGACCATCCACGAACTGCCTCTACTGTTGCTGGCTTCCCATCTCTCAGGATGAAGATAGCGTCGTGTTCTTGATTGTTCTCTTTCATAATACGTTCACGCTCGACTAGCCAATCTTTGTAGAAGGGGAGGAAGAGGTCTTTGATGATATATTTATAAAGCATTTTTCCTGCTTTTGTTCTTCCTTTTGTCTTGATTTCTTTAGTTGTCTCTAGGAACATATCATCGAATGCTGTATTGTTTTCATCAATCAGAGATGTTTTGAACCGCAACAATTCAGAAATTCGCGCTCCGCTACTAACTGCTAGTGCAAGCAAACATGCTTCTTGTGGTCTGTTGAGTTCATTTTTCAGATGATTAAGAAGATCATTAACTTGTTGCTCAGATAAGATTGTTTTTTCACGAACTGGATTCTTAGGCATTAGTGCAATTGCCTTTAGAATTACATTCCTGAAGTTTGGATGCTGCTCATCAAAAAAGTTCTCAATGAAGTTCGAAAAGCTGCTCAAGCAAGAACGCATCCGACCGAAACGGTTAGAAGACCACTTTAGCTCCTCTACACAATAACTAAAGAAATCAGCAAATTCTATCTTCTTAATATCTACGAAGAACTTATTATCGTTCTCTAAAAGATTCCATGTGAAGAATATATTAAGATCGCTGCGATATGCTTCAATTGTTCCGTCAGCGCTTCTGGTGTTCTTTTCACGCAGAAATCGTTCCATCATCTTTATATTTTTAGGTTCGATCTGTTCAAGTAATTCTGGAGATGTAATTTGTTTCTTATATGTCTTTCTAGGCATTTACTCACCTCCTAAGTAATATCGAAACCACGCTTCTTCATGCCTTCCTTGAATCCCTTGATATGTTTACCTGATGCCAAGAGTGCATCGATAGTGGCCTGAGTGAAGGGACGACTCCTTAGATACTTCCATGAAGTATTATCGCGATTGTATTTATATTGATACTCACCATAAACGCCATCGCCGTATTCAATTAGAGGGGCTATGTATATATCTTCGTTCTGGCCTTTTGCCATATTCACAACTGATAGAACACACTCGTTACCTTTAACCTCAACAACTGCAACCATCATATCAATATCCTGTAGGCCACCTTCTGTATAAGTTCTGCGCTCATATTGGAACGGATGGAGATATGCTTCATACACAACTTGCTCAATTTGTTTTTGCTCTTCGAATTTTACTTCAGTGGCTACTTCATCATTAAGCGTATCAACAATATTTGATTGAATGTGCTTAAACAGATCATTTAAGTTATTGAACTGTGGCATCTTCAGTTTCCTTAAGAGCGCTATCTACAAATAGTTCACCAACAGTATTTTTTAATAAGTCGGTGTTTTCATTGAACTTCTTCATTTCTTCATCAATTTTAGCGACTTCTTCAGGAGGGAACGCATTAATGATATCGCTAAGGATATTTCGATTCATCAGTTCTTCACAAATCAGATACATCTTCTCTGCATTTTTAGGAATGTTATTTGGTTTAGGAGTAAAGTGTCTGATTAGCAACATGTAATACACATATGAAATGCCACTAATAACTTCAAATGAGACGCCTTTAGTTTTTAGTTCAGTTAGCAGCTCAATGTACTCAACAATAAATTTTTTGATGGAAGTTGGCTTGAATTTCTCATAGATATCAAGATGGAATTCGCCATTGTCTAATTCAACTCTTTTTGTAGTTGAATATTCTGCTTTATTTAATTTTTTGATTTCTGTAAGGTTAAGTTGTTTGCTCAAATTAATCTCTCCCGTATTAAATTGATAAAAGACATAAAAAAAGACGAAGGTAATTAGTCTTCGTCTTAAGTGGCGTGTGAGTATTATTTTTGTGTTTAGCTATTACACAAAAAATTGGTCAAATAAAAACCGCTTCCTTTTGAGGAACAATAGAGAATTCCCCTGAAAGATATCTTTCTTTGAATTCATAGAATTGTTCTGGTGTGTTATTAAATCGACCATATGTCTTATGAAATAGGTCATGAATTTCTTTCAATAATGGAACCCCTGTATCCAAAGTATGTTTTCTTACAAATAAATTTTCTAGTCGGTAAAGCTCATCTTTTGAATAATCTCCAACTTCTCGTCTAATTGGTAGACCAAGTTCTGTAAGTGATTCTTTTAGTATGTCGCTAAAATTCTTTAAATGATGAACTTCCAGTATGCCTTTTCGACCTGTTATTTTACATTTAAAATCATTATCTCTCATTACTTCAATTGACCAGTTTTTTATACAACTTCGAAGATATAGTGATAACTTCGTAATTCCTCCTTGCCAATAAAAGCAATTTTCTCCTGAAAGTTTTTCTAATCCACAATATCTGCAAGCTGACTTCTTTTTCATATTGCTATAATTGGATAGTTGAATTTCAAAAGGGTGAAATTCGCAAATGTATCTCATTTTCGTTCTGGCATTTAGATATGTATCTTCTAAAAGTACATAACCATTTTTCAATAAATCATTTTTAACAAATTCAAAATCTAATTGAAATCTAGATCTCAATTTTTCTTTAGAGCATTCCCTGCAACCCACACCATTTTTAATTGACCTGAAACTAATTAGCTGGATTAAATCAGGATGATTGTCGCATATGTATTCTAACTGCTTATTTTCATTAGTATATACGTCCGACAAACATTTAAGTCCACGTTTTAAGAACTCATTTTTTACAATCTCTATGTTCGCACGAACCTTATTTGAACACCAAGTACATCCGTAACCCTGACTAAAATTACCATAGTTTATTTTCTGCTCATACTCAGGATGCAATGGACAAAGAAATCTCATCTTGGTTTTCGCATCCAAATAATTATCTTCTAGTAAAATTAAATTTCTATCAGCAAAACTAGATTTTGCAAGTTCAAACGTTATCTTTTTTCTCAAACTTTTACACCTCACAAAATGTTCTCACAATATAAAAAACAAGGCAGCGGCGTGTGAGTCGCCGATTTCGATCTGGATTGCAAGCCCAAATCTAGCCTTGTTATGTAAAAATAAATTTATAGAATTAGTGCATCGTCGTAGATTGTAAGTTCCCACATGTCATTAGAAGTTGGACTCTTAAGGATTTCGAGATTAAGCGCCAGAACCGCAGGGTCGCCGTCACTACTAAAATCGAAGTCGAAATTATCTTCGAATTTTGCATTTGGAATGGTGTAGATGCCCGCATAATCTGCTTTGGTATATTCATCACGAACGAGAACGTCAATTGTAACTTTAAAGGTTTTGCCAAACTGATCTGATGTGACTTTGATATTCTTTGCTGTATTGTCAGTGGCAACAACATAGTACACTCGAACTTTAGAACCATTAGGTAGATCACCTGAGAAAAATGACAAGACCTTTGCCGAGATGTCATATTCGCCAGTAGCCACTGAAGATCCAGCCTTCTTAGTTAATTCTGTACCATTGGTTCCATCGGGATTTACCTTGTAAACACTGATAAGGTTTCCGACTGGAGTCTTAGATAGCGTAGCGGAGTTAGAGTTAACAGTGACAAGTTCATTGCGATTAACATTTTTAACTCCCGTAGTTAAATCGTTACCAGTAAGCATGGAGATGGCCGCGTTGTCGAAGATAGCGTCGGTCAGTTCGAGTCTTGCTTCGCGGTCACTGGAAAACCCTACCAGCTTTACATTACCGCGCCCACCGCGACTGTACGTCGTAGCGCCAGTCGTGGAAAGTTTTGATGTTTTAAGTGTGCGAAGCGTGGTCTTAGCCTTACCTGTTACGAGGTCGTAGAAAGTAACTTCCCCTGATTCTTTAATTGCCCAACGATTCGGAGCTGACATTTATGTATTCCTCCTATAATTTCAAAAAGTGATTTTTGCCCATTGCAATTTATCAAACTTTATTTTTTTAGTATCAATTGTTCCTGCATAGATTCCATGCAAAGTGAATTGATAGTCATCAATATTGTTTAATGCTAAAAACCCATATCTCAATTGATATATGGTTAGTTCAAAAATATTAAATAAGTTTACTGAATGGGATTTCCAAGCCATTCCATTTATCATACTATGTAAGGTCAAATCATCTTTCTTTTTTACTTTCACTGACTCTCGGAATGCCTTTACTTTTTCAATAAACTTTCTTGCAGTTTCATTGGCAAAGTTATATTCTTCATCACGTTTTTGAAGTTTGACATGGTGTCCAATGCGAACAACTTCCTGAATAAACTCAAAATTACTTTTATCAATTTTCGATCCATCTTCAAAATATAAGAATGGATCAAGCGATGTATCGGCATCACATAATTCAGGTCTCATCCTGAATATAAAGTTGAATGCTTCTAGTGCGATGGACTTAAAAGTTGTGCTATACACACAATTGATAAAAAAGAATTCGAAATTACTTATTTCATCAGGAATTTCAACATCGGCGTTACTTTTATCAAACAATAGTACGGATAAGTACTGATTGTATTTGATCTCACCAATCTCAATAATATCTCTAACTGTGGGAGTATAAAGCAGACCACATCCGTTAATTTCGATTGGCATCCCAGCAAGCAATTTTAATTCGATGTCGTCTCTATCCATGACATCACCTAATTGAAATCCACTTTTTCATAACTAATCGTTATACCGTGGTAGTCGCTATTCACCAATATATCATCCATTGCAAAGAATTTTACCTTACCGATTCCCAACCCATATGTTTGATTAATCAACTCATCGATTTCACTAACTATATAGTCTGTTCTCAAACATCCGTAATCTGTTCTCATATTGTCTTTATGTATCAATACATTGAAGTCGATAATGCCAGATTTAAATGAGACCCCAACTGGCCTATATCTTGAGAAATTGAGTGTGATTAATGAACGTGCATTCACTTGAACATCGGGAATTTTCTTATACGGAAAAATGTATTCATATATTAATGTGGTGGGATCGGCTATATTCGGTTTATCAAGAAAGTTTCGGTCATTATAAAACAATGCTTTACACAAATTTTGTGAATTTGTTAACCTCATCATAATCGTTAATTTGTCATAGCCTAACTCTTTGAATCGAGATATGCGACTCACCTCCAAACAATGTTACATATCTCATATAAGACTTTTGACTTGTATATCGAATACTTGTTCGAGTGTTGGGAAACTACCGACTAATACAACTTTCAATTTGGCTTTTCCTATTTTTAGCGCCTTTAGGGTGCATTGAGTAGTTGAATTCATGACCATCTGCACAACATCAGACGGACCAACTCCGTCAGCAGCGTACAAATACCAGTAAACTGTTCTATTCGGATTAATGATCAAATTATCCTTGATAACTGCTGTGAATGTCTTTGAGGTATTCAAGATGACTACTGGAGCACTATCAAGTTCTATTGAATAGTTATGAGCATTTTCAAATTCAACAGTAATCGTTGTTGTATCCTGAATATCTGGATGATCATCAATTGATGCAGTAATAACCACTTTGCCATTCAAAAGAGATGATACTAATCCACTTGAGGAAACAGTGGCAACACTTGGATTACTCGATTGATAAGTTAACTTCTTACTTACCAAGACGCCATTATTGCGAACTTCTGTTTGCAATTGAATTGTTGAAGCAGCCTTCATTGAGAAGTTTTCGCCATTTAATATAGTAACTGTGAAATTAGCAACTTTACCTTCATAATCTGCTATTCCTAATTCTAGGTTATCGGCAGAATTAATCTCGGTATCCTCTAACGATAATACGGTTAGGCCTTCTTTTGTAGTGGAATCAATGTCGGTAATTTTATAGGCATGATTATCTAGAATGAATCTCTTGTCGCGCTTAAGAGTGCTTGTGATAAGATCCTTCTTTACTGTCACTATGCGTTTACCGTTAGGTATGGTCATGATTTGATTTTCTTTGATTCCCGTTTGAATAGAAGAAGGGGATTCGAATACACAAGCATATTGTTTCAAATAGCCATCAGCATCAAGCCACTTAAGCATCGAATTGCATCGTTTAATTGTTGCTTTAGGATAAATATCATTCGAAAACAACTCTGTAATAATCCAGTCTTCGGAATCGATTGAAACGTAAGAACCAAAATGAGCAACAGTTGATGGTCTAAATAGGAGAGTCTGAATGTTATATTTATCGGTGGTAACTACTCGTACTTCTGTGTTCACACCATCAATGGGCAACTCGTGATAGGAAGGAGAATCCTTAAAAGATTCATTTATTTTATATATCGTTGCATTCTTTCTGGTTTCTCCGATACTACTGCCATAAGCATTATCACGAGCAAGGTATTTATCTTTATAACTCATTTAAGACCACTCAAGTTCGAATTGTTGTACGTGTACTGAACAATTAAATCGTCAGCATCTTTCTTATAATCATTCCTGAGTTTTCTCAGTTGATCTAAGTGTGCAGCCTGACTTGTCAAACTAAAATCACGAGAACCCATCGACTGCTTAATATTCTCAAGTGATGATATCTGAGGTTTCAAGTATTCAACGGCCATTAATGTCCCAAGAATCAACATTTCTTCATCACTTAGATCAGCAGTAAATTGTATATCATTTCTCTGCGACAGGTCTTTTTTACACCTTGCAAATCGAGGAATACTGTTCAACAGGTATCGTTTTTTCAAAGAGTCATCGTCGTCGTTCGCCAAGAAAATGGGATCTGTCAACTGACTAAGCATTACATCATATACGTTTGTAAATGGAGTTGCCATTCAGCATCCTCCTATTAAGTAATATCGATCTCTGCTCCAAATTTCTCCTTAAGCATTTCGATGATATGAATATTAGTAAGTGTACCTTGTTCATATCGCTCTCTTGCTTTTGCGAGAATAAGAGACTTAACATTGCTAGATGATTTATCTAAGAATTCCTTCAACTCATCAACGGATTTATCGAGCATCTGATCGAGTTCTTCTGACGTCATTGTTTTTTCGAAGTATCTACCTAAACGAAGATACTCAATAACATCATCATCAAGAATACGAATCCAATTATCTTCAAAATAACGTTTGAACGAAGCAGACATTGTTCTGAGTTCGTGGAGTTCCATGACATCTTCATCTTCATAATTCTCAAAACGCCAATCACGTTGAGTTCGCGGAGACTTATAGTAAAGAACGCCATTAGTGTTATTGACAACATTGACAAGAGTATTTTCATCCAACTTACGTTTTGTAACCATTAATGCATTCTCCCTTAAATTTAGATTTAAGAGGGAACAAATAAATTGAACCCTCTATTTTATACTTTATTTCTATTATGGAAGTAGGTATGCGCCATAGCGTGTTGCAGCTACTACGCCAACGCCATACTTTTTCTTAAATAGGAATTCTTTCGACTCATCGGCATTTTGACCGTCAACAGATTCAGTGATTTCAGAGTCACCTTCGACAACAAGCTTGATGATTTTCTCTTGGCCGTTAGGGACAATGATCATGTCTTTGTTGCTGATAGCAAAAGTATCTCCACCAGGAACATGCGATTGCTTGATCTCAGTAAGAACTGTACCGTCAACAACCTTAAAATAACCGTCATTGTTGCGATCTGCAATCAGTTGACCGTTGTAAGCAACATACGCTGGAGCAACGTTTTGAAGCGCAAGTTTGGTACCGAATACCATCGAGGAGAGGCCAGTAGCGGCTTCGATGTGGGAAATAAGAGTGTTGAATTGCGTCAGATCCCAAGAACCGCTGTACTTGTACGGAGCAGAGAGGGAGCCATAACCAGCTTGAAGAGCAGCATAGATATCAGCAGCGATTTGAGCATTGAAAGACTTTTGTACCTTAGCAACAAGTTTAGCCCAATCAACCTTTCCAGCAAGGAAACGCTCAAGTTCTTCATAAATCTTGACGCCCTTATAGCCAGTCGTAACGGACAGGCCAGTACGATCAAGACGTTGACGACGAATGTTATTCGTACCGGAAGCAATGGTGGCTACAGGGAACAGCTTGTAATCTTCAACCATGAAAATTGGCTTATCACCATGAGAAACATTGCGATATTCTACAAACTCAGCAAATTGATTTTCAATACCCTCAAGGATTGCGACATCTAGAACTTCTTCCATTACTTCGAAGATAGCAATTTTGTTACGGCGGAATGCTTTTGCATCAAACTTTTCGCCACCAGTGAGTTGGTTTAGCGCTTTACGGAAATTATGTTCAACTTCGTCTGCGGAGAAGTTTCCTACAGAACCTTTATACAAATCGATGCCCATTTGGACAAGTTTATTGCGATCAGACATTTATATTATCCTCCTTATATAGTCGCTATGTATTAGCCCTTGATAACGCGAATAACGGTTGCAGCTAGACCATAGATGGTCGTTTTCTCGATGACTTCACCCGCAAAACGAGTGCCACCAGAAAGGTCGTTTGCAACAACCAATTGGTAAGATGCATTTTGAGGAATCAGGAATTTACCTACTACGGCTGCACCAGAGATTACGTTATCAGTAATCGTAACAATGTCGTCATTCTTCAGCGGGATAGCGCGAGCAACCTTACCAGCAGCATTCGTGAAATCAGAAATAGTTTCACCAGCGTTATAGGTAATTTCAGGGCTTGCGATCAGCAGAACTTCATCAGTCGTAATTGTTGCAGTTGCAGGTTTGATAGCGTCAAAAACTTCGCGTTCACCACTAGATAGAGCATGAGCGAATACAACATAACCATTTTGCAACTCATCAGCTGCGGATTTTACAGAAAGAATATTGCCTCCACGAGTTGCATGAACTCGGTCAAGACGAACAGCACCTTTAGCCATTTAAGTAAATCCTCCTTGGAATTTAAAAAGTAAAATAAAAAACACGCCAATAAGCGCGTTAATAAAATGTGTTTATTTATTATTTGTTTCTTTCAATTAGGTCAGCCCAACACTTATCACTTTTGACCTTTCCTTCTTCATCGGGGATGCCGAAACGAAGAGGTTTGTCTTCTTGAGTTGTGCTAAACTTGATATTTTTCTTGGCAAATGCAAGCAGCATTTTCTCTTCAAGTTGCTGAATAGTAAATTGAGATTTATCTTCTTTGATGCTTGCAATCTCATCTTCAGTCAACTTATCGGAGAAACTATTAAACAACGCTTGTTCTTGTGATTGACGCTCTTCGGCATCCTTTTCAGCAAGTTTGGCAGCAAATTGCTTTCTTTCATCTTCAACTTGTTCAAATTGAACTTGGAGTTGAGATAACTCTTCGTCAACTTTTGCCTTTTCTACTGCAAATTCCGCCTTAAGATGTTTTTCATATGCCTGGAGCGCAAATTCATATTGATCCTTAGACATATTAGTTGCTACAGGGGAATCAACTTCAATCTCCATAGGAGAGTAGTCAACTTTATACCTTTTAGCAGATGCAACATCAATTGTATATTTGTCGCCAGAAACTGAATAGTTGAATCCAACTAAGTATTCGTTCTTGCGGTCAATTGCAATAACGATGCCTTGTTCTGGTTTACAGTCCCGATAGCAGTAGCGAGGATAGGAATAAGTATCTTCCCAGTATTGCTCTACAATAGATTCAAGGGATTCCAATTCACGATCTAGTTCACATTCCATTTGACTAACGGTTAACGAAAAATCAGTTGGAATAGCATCAGATTCGTCTTCATTTGCAGTTTCCTGTTGTCCATTGAACATCGACTTAACCTTTTCTTCAAGTTCTTCAAGTGAGAATTGGGTATGATCAATCTCTTTTTCTTGTAGATTTTCAATAGTTAGGTTATACTTTTGCAACATTTCAAAAACTTGATCCACTTCTTGACCTCCTTCTTGAGAAACTTCGACTTCTTTACTTTTCTCAAAATATTTTTTAACTTCACTAAACATCTCGCTAATTTGCTCTTTCAGTCCATTAGCACTAAACTTTTCTACAGAACTTCCTACATGAGCTGGCCTAACACCATTACCAAGGATACATGCTGCTTCAAATTTAGCGTCAGTAAAGTGAAATAATTTATCTTTTCCAAAGAAACCCTTAATACTTTTTGGGTCAAATTCAAGGCTTTGTGATTTCTCGGTATCTCTATCGAATATATCAGTACACTCATGGAATTTTCTCCACAGTAGGGCATCGCACCGTAAGAAAGTTCTGGTTACTCCATCATTACAAACCTTATCTTCGAATCTATAATTATTGCTCTCAGGGATTACTCCATATGCTCTTCCCTGGTAATCAAAATCAATCTTATCGCCATCAACAATTAACTTCTCTTCGTGTCCGTTAAAATCTGCTTCGTTATAATTGTTTAATGTGATATAGCCAACAATTGGAATATTGCTGAGGGATGGGGCAATCTGTTCAAGAAACTCCCGAGAAAATACAGAATTATTTAGATTTTGACCGACATGAGCAATATCGATGACAACAGGCATGAATATAGAGTCTTCTTGTGTGGTTGCTTCAAAAGTAATAGGGATAGATGTATTAACGGTATACTTCAAATACAAATCACCTCCTTCTCAGCAAATGGTGTAGTTAAGCACGATTATCGTTGCTGTTAGAATCTGCGGTTTTATCTCCTGCATCAGATTTAACTGACTTTATTGGAGCGCCACCTTCAGTCATACCGCCAGTGTGAGCAGAGGACAAAGGTATAAATGATTCTTGCAATTTCAAAATTTCATTTTCAAGAAAAGTCATATTGGTTACAGCAGACGGACTTGCTCCACCAGCAGCCAGCAACCTCGTCTTCACAGGAAGTCCAAATTGAGCTTCTTTCAAAAGCTGTTGACGCAATTCTTCTTGATTGAAGATCGTAATTTCAGGCATCTTAACTCTGAACTTATATATACCATTGATGTTTTGTTTGGCATATTTATTTAGCCATCTCTCAATTTGTTTCAGAAGAGTAAATGCTACGGCTTCATCTGTGCGAATAGACGCATTAAGCCCGACTGAACCAGATGTATCACCAGAGAATAGCTTTTGATCTACGCCAGCATTTGACCAGAATTGCCTAATAGAATCCATGACGCGGTTCTTATCAGTTGTGTCCTTATCAAAATTGATAGCCTCAACCTTCATCGGTCCCGTTATGATGCCAACTTGCTTTGGAAGATTCTCTTCGATATTATCATGGAACAATTTCGCATAATCTTCGGTAAGTAAAAACTTATTGGCGTCGCCTGTTTTTTCATCAAGTGGGATCTGCTGAAATAGCAACTTATAGTTTCCGATTTCTTCGCTTGTTTTTTGCAAAGCTTTAAAATCAGAAATATTTAGAATATCCTCAAATACACCAACAAATGGGGGAATAGGATACCAAGTTGCTTCATCAACTTTAATACATATGGTATTATTTATATCTAAGTTAACCCAATATGTAGATGAATTTCCCTTTTTTCTGTTTCCTTTACCGCCAAACCTGTCATTGTAAATTTGTTTGAACTCATCTGGAAACATGTCTAAACGTTCAGGATATGTATTGAAATATTGAAAATTGAACGCGAATCCAAATAATCCATCTTCAACAAAGGTAATCTTGCAGAAATCAGGGTCAAGGTACTGAAGAAAGAATGATTCCTTATTTGAGTGAATATATCCATAAAAAATACCATCTCTATAGACATATTGCTGAACTTTTCCCATCTCATGTTTAATATTCATGTTTTCAACAACGTCAACAGCTTTAAGATATGCGGTTTTAAATGTCTTTTTATTCACTTTATCAGGATTAAGCGAATAAGGTTCTAAATAGTGGTCGAGAGTCAGCATAGTCGCAAAGTCCTGAACAAGTCGCTTATAATGTGTAGAAGCATTGTATAGAAACCGACTAATTTTACGTAAGGCTTTTTGATTTGCTTCAAGCTCGGGAGCCTTTAAATATTCTTTTAATTGGTCTTTGGTGTATGTACCAACAACCATTTCCTGAGTACGATAAGGGAACCTCTCTAGGTCAACAAGAGAAAGTTTCTGTAACTCTGCAAACTGTCGTTGCTTCTTTAATTCCTCATTATCAATATCTGCCATTTATCCACCTCCCCACATTTATTACTTTGATGCATAGACATTTGGCTTTTTCATAAGTAAAAACTTACGAGGATCAATGTTATTTTGACGTTTCCGAATCCTATTTTTCTGTTCCTCTAAGTAAATCCAATACAGGCCATACATTAATGCACTAAATTTATCTTTTCTTATTCTCATGCTAATACGCTCTGCTTGAGTATTGTTACCGTTTTGTTTATATCTAAGATTCATAATTTCTTCGCAAAGAACATCAGTCAATAAATAGGGTAGTTGGAATCTTGCAAGTTCCTCACTATCCTTGATTTTGTGTTTCATCTTCTTTTCTAAATCTTTAATACCTTCGTTTGTAACCTTTAATAGTCCAACATCCATTTTGGCGAATATTTGCATGAAGTTATTGACCATATGAGTTTCTTTGGTTTCAGTGCTCTGTGCCTTTAATGCAAATACCATTGGGATGCTGTTGTCCATTTTGTATCTATCATAGCGTTCATCATTGACGACCGAATAAGGAGGATTGCCATCGTCCAAGTCTAATACAAGTTGGTCAACAACCGACACGCCTAGTCCGTTAGCATCGATAACTAATATCTTTGCTCTATAGTTTTTAACTTTTTCTTTTAAGAACTTAGCCTGTAGCAAACTATGTTGGCCTTCCAGTGAGAACAAATTAACGACTTCTTTTGTATAAGTCCCATTACTTTTTGGTGTAATTTTAATTACCGCCAAACAGGATAGGGCGTTTTCGTCGCCTTCATTTCGAGAAACGTCATAAGACAATACATATTCAACATTTTCCTCTCCACAATGTTCCCATTCGGCAACACCGACGACTCTGGTCTTGTTCAATTTATCATCTGAAACAAGGCTATCAGATCCACTTCCTGTATAGATCGACTCATATTCACGCATGAAATCCATGATGGAGTATGTAGGTGACTCTCTTAGCGCTTCAACAAAGTCAATGTCTAATTGACCATAGTCACAAGGCAATTCATAAGAATTACCTAAGCAAAATGCAGACTTACCATCCAGCATTTCATTGTATACTTCCATTAATTTTTCATATGCGAATTGCTGCTGTGTACCTGCTGTTGTAATATAAATTTCGCTTTTATGTGGTTCATTGGGATCTACAGAACCATTCATTGCAATTCGATTATTCGCCATGAGTGGAATTACAACGCTATTAAGAATATCACCATTGAATTTCTTATCTGCGATTTCTTCTACGGCACCACCATATCGTCGTCCGCCACGCGATGCATCAGACATTTGAACAACATCGTATTTTGAGCCATTTGTAAAGACTACACGAACATAATCTTTTGTAGATGTAAGTGTCTTAACTTCGTTTCGTAGAAGTGGGTAATGTTCAAAAATATCTTCAAGTTTCTCCGCTGCAATCTTGGAAGCTTGCTCTTTACCTGGGGCGCAGATGAACAGTTTAGTATTAGGGTAGAAGATGCATTTCAAGACGAATGCTAAGGTCTGGAGATAACTTTTTGAAGTACCGCGAGTAGCAGTTAGAAACACTTTTCGATATCTAAGCATTACACGCAGATAAACTCGTTGATAGAAATACAACTTTATTTTGGATTCTGGGTCAGAAATAAAATCTAGAAAGTGATCTGGATAAGCACGAAAATAACTACAATATTCAATCCATCTGTCACTAATTCGTTGGAGTCTTTCAACCGTTTCCTCATTAACATGCGTTCTTTCAATATTCTCTGGAGATGCAAATGCTTCAGAATCTTTATCGGCTCTGTCTCGTTTACTATAGTTTTTGTAAGACATCAAACATCACCTTCAGTAATCTTGGGGGTATCTGAAGGAGGTTCAACCATTCGCTCGATCTTATTTAAACGGAGAGTGAAATTCTCAATATGCATAATTGTTTTGTCTACCAAGTCTTGAGTTAATCCTTTAATTTTTCTGAACTGCTCCCAAGGTGGAATATGTCCTTCAGATTCACACTCTGCGAAGATAGCGCCGAAGGAACGAATTCCTCCAGTTTTATCTACTTCACTTTTATCCATGGCTCTAAATTTACTGTCTGCCATGTATTTAGAGAACAGATCGCCAAGTTGTTTTACCTGACCATAGTTTCCTGATTCTAATTCTTGATCCATTTTCACAGATATTACGGCAAGTTTCTTTAGATATGTTTCTTCTTGAGGGGTTTCTATCTTGTTCATTTTCTTCATGTTGTGATAGAAGTCTTCTAATTTCACATAATCATCAACCGTATAGTTTTGACCCCAACGAATAAGAATGTCTTGAGTTACCTTAAAATTAATGCTGACTTGTGTATTGTCATCAGATTGCTCAGAAGACTTATCACCCAGGTCACTATTTTTCCATGTATAATCTTTATGGTTAAGTTGAATATTTTTCATGTAGCAGTTAAACGTATTCCAACCTCTTCGATTTGCTTCTTCGATTGAAGACAACCAAAGGCTATGGAGGTATGGCTTGTTTAATTCGAGAAGAATTCCATGAACCACTGTCAGGTAGTTTTTATCTAAGGGGTCAACTTCTTGTGGCAACTTCTCTTGAACACACGCCTTACAGACGGGATAATTACCATTGGGATAGAGATTGCTTACGGTTGAGTAGTAATCAGATTTAAGACTTTTATTTTTTTTACACTTTATACAAATTTGATGTGTATTTTCATTGTTAGTTGTATCTGTCTTTCGCTTTCTCCCTGGCATATTTATTTCACGCACCTAACTCATATCTTTATTCCTCTATATGCTTGATTGTCTTTTATTTTTTGAATTGTTCCTGGTCGAATTCCCATCATGTTTGAAATCTCTTTGACTGACTTTCCTTCTTTTAGGTGTGCTCTTATAGTTATTACCTGTTCGTCTGTTAATTTTGCTTGTTTTTTATCTGTAATATATGCATATCCCAACCTTATCTTATACACAACTGACAGGTTGCAATTAATCGTTTTTGCAATATCGGAATCATTAAACTCATTGTCTAGCATACGTTTTATTTGATCAACTTGATCTGAATTAAGAGGTTTGGCACGAGTCGTATTCTTTATTTGCGTAAGCTCAGGTAATACGTTGTCAAATATCTCACCATATTTTATTTGACTAACTCTGTTTTCATTTATGTTATATATTTTAGCAATTGATACTAAAGATTCACCGTTGTTTATTCTGATCTTTATATCATGTGCATCTCGTTCGCTTATTAGGATACTTTCTCGTCTTTTTCTTTTTTTCTCTAGTTTAAGAACTGGCTTTTTTCTATCTGATTTCAATTTAAATTTTTTACTTCTATATTGTTCTGCAAACCCATCAGGTCTTCTGTATGGTACGGCGTTTGTTAAGTTATAACCTTTATTGTTATCGAGACATTCATATTTATCTATCCAATACTGTTCTCTTTCAACCATTCCGTGAATGTCGTACACATATTCTAAGACTCTAAAAGTAAAATTTTCTTCACCGTATTTATTCCATGCCAACTGAAGATGTGCGTTATCGTGAATATTCTCATTTAGTCTTTTTACGTGATTCGATTTCCGCTTTGATATATCTCTTGATGATCCAACGTATTTTTTATTATTTATTTCATTTTGAATCAAGTAAATTCCAGCAGTTGTCCAAATAGTGTCCAATATCTAAACCTCCTGTAGATTATCCTGAAATAATAAAAAGCATGAGAAGTAGACTCAGGAATGTCCACTTATCTGTTCGGATCGCGACTCCGAACATATCCCATGCTTGTAAAACCGTATTAGTTTCTCCCATTAAAGTGTGTCAAAGGGGGTGGACGGGGGAGAGACCACTTACGAAATCTGCCTTAAGCAAACTTTTCGCACCCCCTATAGAACACACAAAAAGACGCCCAACACATGTTTGGACGCAATTCTCTATGTTCTCTTAAGTCGATAAATTTATTATTTCATTGATATTCTTGTTGCATCATTTTAACGTTAATCTCTAGTTCCTTGGCTCTTTGCTGTAGGTAATGGATGTCACTTTGGAGATTTGTCATGGCAACAACATACGAATAGAACCTTAGAAGTACAG
>NZ_LZJB01000088.1:0-3609 GCF_001666895.1 Mycobacterium sp. E3298 | reverse complement strand
GAACCGTCAGCGACAGCGAACCCAAGATGAACGGCAACAGCGCCAGGAAGATGAAATAGGCGCGGTCGGCGACGACCAGGCGGATCTGCCTTCGGGCGACCGTCGAAATCTGGCGCCGCACACTGGTGTGCACCGGTTCGCCCAGGGCGCCCGGCTCGTCCGCCTTGTCCGGCAACAGTTTCTGCGGCCGCTTCTCGGCGTCACGCTGCTCGAGGAAGCGCCGGTTGGCCTCCTCGGGATCGGCGCCCACCTTGGTGAAGATCTTGGCCCAGTTGGTGGTGCCCATCGCCGCACCGATGCGGTCGGGCGGGCCGCAGTAGGCCGTCTTGCCGCCCGGGGCCACCAGCAGCAGCTGGTCGCAGGTGTCGAGGTAGGACAGCATGTGCGTCACCACGATCACCACCCGGCCGGCGTCGGCCAGCTGCCGCAGCATCGTCATGACCTGGTGGTCGAGCGCCGGGTCCAGGCCGGAGGTCGGCTCGTCGAGGATCAGCAGCGACGGGCCGGTGAGCAGCTCGAGGGCCACCGACGCGCGTTTGCGCTGACCGCCGGACAGCTTGTCCACCCGGGTGTCGGCGTGCTTGGTCAGGTCCAGTTCGTCGAGGACCTGCGCGACGACCTTCGCCCGGTCGGATTTGCTGGTGTCGGGCGGCAGCCGCAGCTCGGCGGCGTAGCCGAGCGCCTGGTTGATGGTCAGCTGCCGGTGCACCACGTCGTCCTGCGGGACCATGCCGATGCGGCTGCGCAACGACGCGTATTCGGCGTGAATGTCGTGGCCCTCGAACGTGACCGAGCCCGAACTGGGAGTGGTGTAGCCGGCGATCAGCCTGGCCAGGGTGCTCTTCCCGGCGCCCGACCCGCCGATCACGGCGGTCAGCGTTCCGGGTCGCGCGATCAGCGAGATCTCGTCCAGCAGTTGTTTGCCGCCGTCGACGACGTAGTTGACGTTGCGCACCTCGAGCCCGCCGGTGCGGGTCTCGGCCTCGCTGCGCTTGGTCAGGGTGCCGCCGCGGAAAACGAGGTCGACATTGCCGATGGTGACGACGTCGTCGTCGGACAGGATGGCCGACCCGACCCGGGTGCCGTTGACGAAGGTCCCGTTGATGCTGTTGTCCCGGATTTCGGTGCCCAGCGGCGTCTGCACCAACGTGGCGTGCTGACGTGAGGCCAGCACGTCGGAGACCACGATGTCGCTCTCCGCGGCGCGCCCGATCGTCATGGCGCCCGGGGTGCCCGCGGCCGCCGACGAGCGCGGCGAGAGCAACTTCACAAAGCGCGTCGCGAGGTTGGACACGTCGGCCGTCTTCGCGTCGACCACGGTGAGTTCGGCCGGCGGCGTCGACCCCGCCTGTGGCTTCCCCGCGTGCACGACGGTCCGTTCCGCGGGCGGTGTGCCCCGTGGCCGCGGCGGCGGCGGCGCCTGCCGGGGCGGTGGAACAGGCTGGCGGACCGGGGAATTCGGGCGCGCGGCCGGCGGCCCGGGTGTCGCGGGCCGCGGCGGACGGGTCGGATTCGTTTGCTGCTCGGGCAGCGCGGACCAGGCCAGCGTCGGCGGCCCGGCCTCCGGACCCGGGCGGGTCCGGCCCGGGCGGTCGGTATAACCCTGCTGCGGCCCGACGGCGAAGGTCAGGCGCGGTCCCCGCGGGTTGCCGACGTGAATGGTCTGGCCGTCGTGGACATCGATGACCGGCATCCGGTAGCCGTTGAGATAGGTCCCGTTCAGCGAGCCGTTGTCGATTGCCAGCCACCGGCCCTGGTCGAAACGCAGGATCAGGTGGGCGCGCGAAATCCGGGGATCGGGGATGCGCACGTCGGCCTCGGTGTCGCGGCCGACGACCACCTCGTGGCCGGCCGCGAAGGATCGTTGGGACCCGTCGTGCCGAATCGTCAGGATGGGCGGGGCGGGTCGAGTCACCATTCAAGTATCGGTGCGCGCGGTGAGTGGTCTCTATTGGGACCGCCTGTGATTTGGCTATGTGTCGAGGCGGCGACTCATAGCCGTTTCATAGCTCGCTGAGGCGAAGCCCCTACCGCGGTCCGGCATGATCTGAACGGAAGGGGAGGTCTGTTTCCGGGCGCGCCGGGCACATCGTCGTGCCGGCTGGAGCGCCGAGGTGAAGCGAGGCTCAATCGCGATGCATGTGCCCGAGGCAGTGCGCGCCGTGTCAGGTTGCGGCACGCCGGGGTCCAAACGACGAGGGGGCGAGGCGGCAGATGGATGACGACAAGGGGACTACCCGGCGCATCGGCGCCGGGCGGCGGCTGCTGAGCAACCCGCGGGAGGCCCGTGCCGCCCTGCGCGCGGGATTTCAGTCGTTGCCCGCGGTCACCATCGCCCAGCTGTTTCGCCGCATCCCGCCGATCAGTTCGAGCCCGAACGCGGAGCCCGAGGAGCGCCCCGCGGAGGCCGACGGTGCCCGCCTGTCGATCTCCAGCGGGGCACCCTTCGCCGGCTACACGATCCTGCGCCAGCTGGGCGCCGGGGGCATGGCCGAGGTGTACCTGGCGCTGCATCCCCGGTTGCCGCGTCGCGACGTGATCAAGGTTCTTGCGGAAGCGGTCACCGCCGATCCGGAGTTCCGTGAAAGGTTCAACCGCGAGGCGGATCTGGCCGCGACGTTGTGGCATCCCCACATCGTCGGCGTGCACGACCGCGGCGAATTCAACGGTCACCTCTGGATTTCCATGGATTACGTCGAGGGCACCGACGCCTCCCGGCTGGTGAAGGAGCGCTACCCCGACGGGATGCCGGTCGGTGAGGTGTGCGCGATCGTCCAGGCTGTCGCGGGGGCCCTCGACTACGCCCACGACCGCGGGCTGCTGCACCGCGACGTGAAACCGGCGAACATCCTGCTCACCCATCCGGACGACGGTGAACGCCGAATCCTGTTGGCGGACTTCGGCGTCGCGCGTCACCTCGGCGACATCAGCGGGATCACCGAGACCAATGTCGCGGTGGGAACGGTGGCCTACGCCGCGCCGGAACAGTTGACGGGATCCAACATCGACGGCCGGGCGGACCAATACGCCTTGGCCGCAACGGCTTTCCACCTGCTCACCGGAGCGCCGCCGTTCCAGCATTCGAATCCGATCGCGGTGATCAGCCAGCACCTGCACGAAGAGCCGCCCCGCCTCAGCGATTACCGCCCGGAGCTGGCGCATCTGGACGAGGCGTTCCGCAAGGCGCTGGCGAAACAACCCGAGGACCGTTTCGAGCGGTGCCGCGCGTTCGCGGCCGCCGTCGGCGAGCGCTGCGACGACGTGGCGGAGGCCGGCCCGCGCGCCCGGGCCCGCACCACCGTGACCACGCCGCCGCGCAACGGCCCCCGCGCCGCCCTCGCCGCGATGAACCACCGGTTCTCGGCGCGGACGCGATGGGCGGTCGGGCTGCTGTGCGCGATGCTGATCGCCGTGGCCGCCACCTGGTCGGTCCTGTACTCGTTCGAGCCGGACACCCCACCCGCCAGCCCGACGCTCGCGTCGAAACCGTCCGTCCCGGCGCCCGCGAGGTCCGGGGGGCCGACGCTCTCCGGCAGCTATCGGCTGGACTACGACCAGGGCAAGCGGACCACCAACGGCGTCGCGATCCGCCACGACGGCCCTGCCACC
>NZ_LZJB01000087.1:0-9626 GCF_001666895.1 Mycobacterium sp. E3298 | reverse complement strand
CGAAGGGGCCGAGCGGCCTGGAGGTGCTGGCCTCGGAAACCGACCCGTCGGTCTCGGAGGCGTTCAGCGCCGAGGACTACAGCCGCGTCCTGGACGTCCTGGAGCGGTTCTACGGACTGGTCCTCACCGACTGCGGGCCGGGGCTGCTGCATTCGGTGATGTCCTCGGTGCTGGAGAAGGCCGACGTTCTGGTCGTGGTCAGCTCCGGATCCATCGACGGGGCGCGCAGCGCGTCCGCGACGCTGGACTGGTTGGACGCACACGGCCACGAGGAGATGGTGCGCAACTCGATCGCGGTCATCAACGGGGTGCGGTCACGCACGGGCAAGGTCGACATGAACAAGGTGGTCGACCACTTCGCCCGCCGCTGCCGCGCGGTCCAGGTGGTGCCGTTCGACCCCCACCTCGAAGAGGGCGCCGAGATCGAGCTGGACCGGCTGAAGAGGTCGACGCGCGAGGCGCTCACCGAACTGGCGGCCATCGTCGCCGATGGGTTTCCGGGGGATCAGCGCAACCCCGGGGTCGCGTAGCGCCTCAGCGGGGGTTGTTGTCGTCGTGGCCCAACCGCCGCAAGAATTCCGGATCGTCGTCGGGTCCGATCACGCGCGTCTTCGGCCGGTTGATTTGCGACCGCGCCGCACGCCAGCCAACGTAGATCAGCGTCCCCAAAATCAGGACGAGCAGCAGGTAGAGCACTCAACACCTCCTCGAACGAATATACCCGCGCCGTAGGCTCTCCCCTGTGTCAGAAGCAGCCAGCGACAACGCCCCAGGCGACGGCCAGGGCCGGGCGCCGGGCGCCGGCCGCCGGGCCGTCATCGACGTTCTGCTCTACGCCGCGGCGCGCCTGCTGCTGGCGGTGATGCTCGCCGCCGTGATCTACGGGGTGGCGCGCTTGATGGGGGTCAGCCAGTTCCCGGTCGTGGTCGCCGCGTTGTTCGCGCTGATCATCGCGATGCCGCTGGGTATTTGGCTGTTCGGCCCGTTGCGCCGTCGCGCCACCGCGTCGCTGGCGGTGGCAGGCGAGCGCCGGCGCCGGGAGCGCGAACAATTGCGGGCCCGGCTGCACGGCGAGCCCGCGCCCGACGAGCGCCCGGCCGATCAGTAGTTGGGCATCCGCACGACCTGCGCGGCATAACTGAGGCCCGCGCCGTAACCGATCAGCAGGGCCAGGTCGCCGGGCTTGGCCTCCCCGGTCTCCAGCAGCTCGGCCATCGCCAGGGGGATCGAGGCCGCCGAGGTGTTCCCGGTGTGCTCGATGTCGTTGGCGACGACGGCGTCCGGCCGCAACTCCAGGCTCTTGGCCAGCACCTCGTTGATGCGGCTGTTGGCCTGATGGGGCACGAACACGTCGATCTCGTCGGGTCTGATGCCCGCCGCGTCCATCGCCTGCCGGCCGACCTTGCCCATCTCGAACGCCGCCCACCGGAACACCGCGCTGCCCTCCAGCCGCAGGAACGGGCGGGGACCGGTGGGGGCGTCCATGTAGTCGATCCAATCGATGTCCTGCCGGATCGCCAGGGCCTGTTCGCCGTCGCTGCCCCAGATGGTGGGCCCGATGCCCTGGTCGGGTGTCTCGCCCACCACCACGCCCGCCGCGCCGTCGGCGAAGATGAAGCAGTTGGTGCGGTCCTGCATGTCCACCGTGGGGGACAGCTTCTCCGAACCGAGGACCAGCACCTTGGCGGCGGTCCCGCCACGGATCATGTCGGCCGCGACGCCGAGCGCGTAGCCGAAGCCGGCGCAGCCCGCCGAGACGTCGAACGCGGGCACGCCCGTGGCGCCCAACGCTGCGGCGACGGCCGGGGCGCACGCCGGGGTCTGCAGGAAATGGGTGCTGGTGGCGACGATGACGCAGTCGATGTCGGACGGCGTCAGCCCCGCGGTCGCGATCGCCTGCCGCCCGGCCTCGGTGGCCATGGACGCGGCGGATTCGTCGCGGGCGGCGAACCGGCGGGTCTTGATCCCGGTGCGGGTGAAGATCCACTCATCGGACGATTCGATGTTCTCGCATATCTCGTCGTTGGTGACCACCCGTTCGGGGCGGTACGCCCCGACGCTGAGCAATCCGATGTTCTCCGGTCCTCTGGTCGCGGCGATCTGCTTCACTGCTGTCCCCGATCGGTGTCGTCGATGAACGGCCGTTGATCGCCGGCCGACCACCCATTGTTATCCGATCCGTCGCCGGCGCGGGCAGTACCGACACATCCGGGGATTCAGCCGGCCAGCGCCAGGGCCGCCGCCACCGCGATCGCCCAGGCCACCATGGCCAGCCCGGTGTCCCGCAGCACGGGAATCAGCTCCGGACCGCCGCGCCCCGACCGCACCGGGCCCGCCGCGCGCAGCGCCAGGGGCGTGGCAACGAATCCCACTGCGCACCACGGCGTCGCGGCCATCAGCACCAGGGTCAGCAGCCCCGCGGTCGCCAGCAGCCCCTGGTAGAGGATGCGGGTGCGGGCATCGCCCAGCCGCACCGCCAGGGTGATCTTTCCCGATTGCGCGTCGGTCGGAATGTCGCGCAGGTTGTTGGCCACCAGCACCGACGACGACAGCGCCCCGATCGAGACCGCCAGCGCCAGCCCCACCCAGTCCACCCGCAGCGCCTGGGTGTACTCGGTGCCGAGCACGGCCACCAGCCCGAAGAACACGAACACCGCGACCTCGCCGAAACCCGCGTAGCCGTAGGGTTTCGAGCCGCCCGTGTACAGCCACGCGCCGGCGATGCACACCGCGCCCACGGCGATCAGCCACGGCGCGCTGACGAGCGCGAGGGCCAGGCCGGCGGCCGCCCCGAGCGTCAGGCTCGCCACCGCCGCGGCGAGCACCGATCGCGGGGTGGCCAGCCGCGAGCCCACCAGGCGCATCGGGCCGGCCCGGTCGTCGTCCGTGCCGCGGATGCCGTCGGAGTAGTCGTTGGCGTAGTTGACGCCGACGGTCAGCGAGACCGCGACGGCCAGCGCCAGCAGCGCCTTCCACCACACCGCCGATCCCAGCCACGCCGCCGCGCCGGTGCCCGCGACCACCGGCGCCACCGCGTTGGGCAGCGTCCGCGGCCGCGCACCAGAGATCCATTGCCCGAAATTGGCCACGAGGACATCCTGCCAGCACCCCGCCCCCGCCCCCGCGCCCACGATCCGGTGCGGGCCATGCACCAGAATGGGCGGATGCTCGGAGTCATCGGCGGCAGCGGCTTTTACACGTTCTTCGAGTCCGACACCCGCGTCGTCGACGTCGACACCCCGTACGGGCCGCCGAGCGCGCCGCTCACCGTCGGCGCCGTCGGCGGACACGAGGTCGCGTTCCTGCCCCGGCACGGGACCAGCCACCAGTTCTCGGCGCACACCGTGCCGTATCGGGCCAACATGTGGGCGCTGCGCAAGCTCGGGGTGCGACGAATCTTCGCGCCCTGCGCCGTCGGCAGCCTCGAGCCCGACAACGGTCCGGGCGCGGTCGTGGTGCCCGATCAGCTGGTCGATCGCACCAGCGGCCGCCCCGACACCTACTTCGATTCCGGCGGCATCCACGTCGACTTCGCCGACCCGTACTGCCCCAGCCTGCGCGCCGCCGTGACCGGCCTGCCGGGCGTGGTCGACGGCGGCACGATGGTGGTGATTCAGGGGCCGCGGTTCTCCACCCGCGCAGAGAGCCGATGGTTCGCCTCGGCCGGGTTCGCCTTGGTGAACATGACGGGTTACCCGGAGGCAGTGCTGGCTCGGGAACTCGAAATGTGCTATGCGACAATTGCTTTGGTCACCGACCTGGATGCCGGGGTGGCGCCGGGTGAGCGCGTGACCGCCGTCGAGGTGTTCGCCGAATTCGAGAAGAACATCGGGGGATTCAAGGAGCTGGTGCGCCAGGCGATCGGCCGGGTGGCGAGCGAACGCAATTGCACGCACTGCCTGCCGCACACCGGGGTCACGCTGCCCGTCGAGTTGCCATGAGGGTGTTGCTCACCGGTGCGGCCGGTTTCATCGGGTCGCGGGTGGCCGCGGCGCTGCGGGCGGCGGGCCACGACGTGGTCGGCGTCGACGTGTTGCTGCCCGCGGCGCACGGCCCGAATCCGGTGCTGCCGCAGGGATGTCACCGCGTCGACGTCCGCGATGGCGACGCCCTGGCGCCCCTGCTGGACGGGGTGGACCTGGTTTGTCATCAGGCGGCGATGGTCGGGGCGGGCGTGGACGCAGCCGATGCCCCCGCCTACGGCGGCCACAACGATTTCGCCACGACGGTGCTGCTGGCGCAGATGTTCGCCGCGGGGGTGCGCCGCCTGGTGCTGGCCTCGTCGATGGTGGTGTACGGGCAGGGCCGCTACCACTGCGGGCGGCATGGGGACATCGACCCGCTGCCGCGGCGGCGCGAAGACCTCGACGCCGGGATCTTCGAACACCGCTGCCCGATCGGCGGCGAGGAGCTGCAGTGGCGCCTCGTCGCCGAGGAAGCGGCGCTGCGGCCGCGCAGCCTGTACGCGGCCAGCAAGACCGCGCAGGAGCACTACGCCCTGGCGTGGTCGGAGTCGACGGGCGGGTCGGTGGTGGCGCTGCGCTACCACAACGTCTACGGCCCCGGCATGCCGCGCGACACGCCGTATTCCGGGGTGGCGGCGATCTTCCGGTCGTCACTCGAAAAAGGCGAACCACCAAGGGTTTTCGAGGACGGCGGTCAGATGCGGGACTTCGTCCACGTCGACGACGTCGCCGCCGCCAACCTCGCGGCCACCCAGCACACGGACGGATTCACCGCGGTCAACGTCTGTTCGGGGCGGCCGGTCTCGATCCTTGAGGTGGCCGGCGCGCTGTGCGATGCGCGCGCCGGTTCACCGGCGCCGGTGATCACCGGCCAGTACCGCAGCGGCGACGTGCGCCACATCGTCGCCGACCCGGCCCGGGCGGCCGAGGTGCTGGGTTTCCGGGCGCGCGTCGGCCCGGCCGAGGGCCTGCGGGAGTTCGCGTTCGCCCCGCTGCGCTGAGCCCCTCAGGGCTGTGGCGGGCGGTAGATCTTGGGTTTCTGAAGGGGTATCTGCCGCGTCGCGGAATCGTCGCCCCGGAAGATCCGGGGGCCGGTGCTGATCCGGGTGGTCGCCGCGGCCGACGGTGTGGCGGCCTGGCCCACCGGCACGCGCGCCCGGGGTCCGGTGGGAGCGCCGCCCGCCGGGGCGGCGGCCTTGCGGGCGATGCGGCGGCGGCGCAGGCGCCGGCCGCGGAGCTGCCCGGTGACGATGGCCGCCCCCAGGATGCACAGCGCAAGGCCGCACAGGGCCACGTCGAACGTGCTGGTGATCTGCTGGGCGAGGTTGTTCCCGTAGACCGGGTGTTGCGCCGGGGAGGTCGGTGAGTCCGCGAATCGCGGTGCCAGCACCACGCCCACCACCACCCGCGCGACGCTCAGTGTGGCGACCAGCCCGCACAGCGACGAGATCAGTCGCGCGGAGCGGGTGGCGTCGGCCAGGTTGATGCGCAGCCAGATCGCCAGCAGCGCGGTGGCCAGATCGAACCCGGCCAGCACCACGCTGTCGTAACGCGAGAAGGGGTAGTTCAGGCTCACGGAGACGAAGAGATCGGTCAGCCGCATCACCATCGAACCCAGGCCCCATACGGCGATGAGCAGCAAGCCATTTCGGGCCGCCGCCCGCCAGGCGCTCTCCTCGGCCCCGGTGGTGTTCCGATGACCGAAGAGGGTCCGCGGCGCGAACACGGCCCCGGCCGCGGCCCACGCCAGGTAGCCCTCGAAGCCGACCCCGGCGGTCGAGGTGTTCTGCGCGATGCCGTGGAACGCGTCGATGTCCCGCCCCAGCGGCAGGCTCCACACCAGGACGCCGGCGACCGCCGTCGAGGCGCCGAGCGCGACCGTGGCCAGCCGGGCGGATCTGGTGCCGCGCAGCAACCACCTGGCGGCGACCAGCACGGCGACCAGGGCCACCACGCCGTACACCACCGCCGTCACGATGACCGCGACGTTCTGCTTGCCGAACGCGGCGGCGCCTCCGGTGTTCTGCAGCGCGTACCGCACCCGCCAATACAGGTTGAAGCCAAAACTGAGCACCGCCAACGCCATCGACGCATAACCGATGAGCCGGGCCGCCCTCAGCCAGCCGGCGTACTCGTCGCCCTCGGGCACCGGTCCCGAGCGGGCGCCGTTGGCGACCGCTTGCGCGCTCAGCAGTGACCCGGCGATGCCCACCCACGCTCCGGGCCCCACGCCGCCCGGCACGTTCACCGTGCCGCCGAACCGGACGGTCTCGAACGCGTCGAACCCGACGAACGCCAGCACCAGCAGCGCGTAGGGGATGTTGAGCGCCAGGCGAAGCCGGCCCGCCGTGGCGGGGTTGAATCGCGCGCCCGACGTCCTCCAGGAACCGGCTACCGCGACGGCGACGAGGGAGAGCACGGTCACCGCCAGCAGCGCGGCGAACAGGACCGGCTTGCTGCCCGGAATCCCCACGCCGAAATACAGATTCCACGGCAGGAAGAGGGCGATGACGAGCAGCGCGACGGCGGTCAGGTCGCCGGCCCAGCGGCGGCGGGTCGGATCGGGCGTTGCGGCCGCGGCGTTCGGGCCCGGCCGGACGATGCGGGTGGTCTCCTGCGCCTGTCGTTGAATGGGGCCGGTGGGCGCGTCGTCGCTGCTCTGGCTCACCATGCCCCCCGCAAATCAACGACGATCGCCTGCTGCGCAGCTTCGGTTGCGCGGCGGGCGAATACCCTGCCGGGGCGGCCGCACTGCTCGCTTGCGAACATAATCTCCGTTCGGACGCCGTGGCAGATTCCCCGGCGACCGTCCTGTGGTTCGAGAAGCTGGTTACGCTGCGCTATAGGCAAACCTTGTCGCCCGAATAACGGATACTGCCAACGGTATCGCAAGTGTAATGATGCCGGGACATTGCTGGCCGTGGGGTGGCCAGCCGAAGGAGAACCGGGATGGACGTCGTGTTGGGGGTCGCGGTCACGGGCCCCGTCGCCCGCTTGGCGCTTGTCGGGCCGGGCGCCGACGTGATCGACCAATCCGTCGTCGACCTGGAGGACAACCCGGTCGGCAAACTCACCGAGACGGTGGTCGGCACCAATCGGCTGCTGGCGGACGAGAACCACCGGCTGGTGGGCACCCGGCTGTGCTGGAACGACGATCCGCTGGCCGGGCAGCTGCGGCAGGCGCTGGAGAACTCCGGCGTCCCCAACGTCGCCGTGCTCTCCGAGTCACAGGCGGTGGCCGCCCTGATGCGCGCGGCCGGGCGCCCCGGCGCCGCGCTGGTGATGAACGACGCGACGGCGACGCTGTCGGTGCCGGGCTCCGCCGAGGACCAGGACGCACCGCCGACCGTGCTGGCCCAGCAGCCGCTGGCCGGCGGCGACGCCACCGCCACCTTCGACACGATGATGGCCCAACTCGGGAACCGGCCGGACGCCCCGGGCGAGGTGTACCTGGTGGGCGATTCCGCCGAGCTGACCCGGGTCGCCGACCAGTTCCGCGATGCGTCGACCATGCGGGTGCAGGTCGCCGAGGACCCGTCTTTCGCGGTCGCCCGGGGCGCCGCCATGGCGGCCGCGGCGCAGACGGCGTTGTCGGCCGGGGATGCGACGGCGATGGCTCCGGCGGTGGGGCTCACGGGCGACGAGACCGCGATGGCGCCGGCCGCGGGGCCCACCGGGGACGAGACGACGGTGGTGCCCCCGCCGGCCGCCGAGGAACCGCAGCTGGCGTACTCGATGACCGAGGACGCCGAGCCGTTCGCCGGCGACGAGTACGACCCCGAATACGACGAATACGACGGATACGACGACTTCGATCAGACCGAGGCCATCCCCTCGCGGCTCAGCCGCCGGTCCCTGGTGGTCGGCAACGCCGTGATCGCCTTCGCCGTCATCGGTTTCGCGTCGCTGGCCGCCGCGGTGGCCATCGCGGTGCGTCCCACCGCGAGCCAGCAGCCGGTGGTGGGCCACCAGAACGCCGCCCCGGGCAAGTTCATGCCGTTGTTGCCGACGCAGCAGCAGGCGCCGGTGCCCCCGCCTCCGGCCGACCAGCCCAACGCCGGTTTCCAGGGTGGCGTGATCCCGGACGCCAATGGCCTTCTTCCGGCGCAGGGCACCTCGCCCGGCGCGGGTGTCCCGGCCGCGCCCGCCCCGGTGGCGCCCGACGTGCCCGGCGTCGTCCCCAACCCCAATCCCGCTGTGCCCGTTCCGATCCCGGTCATCGTTCCCGTCCCGATATATCCGCCGCCCTTCAACCCGCCGACGACCACGACGCCGACGATCACAACCACCACCACCACGACGCCGACGATTACCACCACCACAACGACGCCCACGACCACGGAGCCGTCCACCACCACGCCCACCACGACGGTGCCGACGACGACCACCCCGCCTACGGTGACGACCACGACGCCGCCGACGAACACCAAGACCCCGCTCACCTCGACGCAAACGCCGACCACCGCGGCGCCCCCGCCCAGCACCCACGAAACGACGGTGGCGCCGCCGCACACGCAGACCCAGCAACCGCAGACCCAGCAACCGCAGACGCTCGCCCCGCAGCAGCCTCACCCCCATCGCGGGTTCTGAGCCGGTGATGCCCGACGCGGTCACGGTGGTGCTGCCCTGCCTGAACGAGGAGGAGTCACTGCCGGCCGTGCTGGCCGCCATCCCCGCCGAATACCGGGCGTTGGTGGTCGACAACAACAGCACCGACGACACCGCCGCGGTGGCGCGGCGGCACGGTGCCGAGGTGGTCGCCGAGCCGCGGGCCGGGTACGGCTCGGCGGTGCACGCGGGCGTGCTCGCCGCGACCACCCCGATCGTCGCGGTCATCGACGCCGACGGCTCGATGGACGCCGGTGACCTGCCGCGCCTGGTCGCCGTGCTCGAGCAGGGCGCCGACCTGGTGATCGGCCGGCGCCGGCCGGTGCCCGGGCTGCATTGGCCGTGGGTGGCCCGGGTCGGCACCGTGGTAATGAGCTGGCGGCTGCGCACCCGCCACGGATTGCCGGTGCACGACATCGCGCCGATGCGGGTGGCGCGGCGCGAGGCGCTGCTGAACCTTGGCGTCGCCGACCGGCGCTCGGGCTATCCGCTGGAGCTGCTGGTGCGCGCGGCGGCAGCCGGTTGGCGCGTGGTCGAGCTCGACGTCAGCTACGGTCCCCGCACCGGCGGGAAGTCGAAGGTCAGCGGGTCCCTGCGGGGGAGCGTCACGGCGATCCTGGACTTCTGGAAGGTGATCTCGTGACCTTGCCGGTGACGCTGCTGGTGGTGGCCAAGGCGCCGGAGCCGGGCCTGGCCAAGACCCGGCTCGCGGCCACCGTGGGGGACTTGGTGGCCGCCGAGATCGCCGCGGCCGCGCTGTTGGACACGCTGGACGCGGTCGCCGCCGCGCCGGCGGCGAACCGCGTGGTGGCCATGACCGGCGATCTGGATGCGGCGGCCGGGGCCGCCGAGATTCGGCAACGGCTGCAGGCTTTTACGGTGATTCCGCAGCGCGGTGCCGACTTCGTCGACCGGCTGGCCAACGCCCACGCCGACGCCGCCGACGGCTATCCGGTGGTGCAGATCGGGATGGACACCCCGCAGGTGACCGCCGACCTGCTGACCGACTGCGCCCACCGGCTGCGGGAGGCGCCGGCCGTGCTCGGGCAGGCC
>NZ_LZJB01000086.1:0-24497 GCF_001666895.1 Mycobacterium sp. E3298 | reverse complement strand
CTCGCCGGCCGGTTCGGGGGCCGGCCGGTTGCTGCGGATGCGGGTCAGGACGTCGTACGGGGTGGTCATGCCGGGGCGCCCATCGCGTGCACCGGTTCGTGGGCCGGCAAGGCCACCGACAGCACGCCATCGCGGGTCAAGAGCGGGAGCGGGTCCAGATGCGCGCCGTTCGCCCCGGCCCCGGCGTGTACCGCGTCGAAGTCCGTCCGGCAGTTGGGGCAGCGCAGTTGCGCCCCATGTAATTTCGCACCGGCCAGGGTGGCGTTGCACACCGGGCAATGGTCGCGGTACGCAAAGGTCTGGTCGCCGACCCGGCACGCCAGCACGGTGGTTGCGGCGACCCGATAGCCGGCCACCTCACCTGGCGCCAGCTCGGCCAGCTCCGGCGCCGGGTGCCAGCTGTGGGACCCGTTGGAATGTACGCGCGCCAGCAGCGATTCGGCCGGGATTACCGATGTGGTTCCGGGCTGGGCCGTGACGACCTCGATGGCCGAGATCTCGGGTGCCGCGGCGCGCACCGCGTCCTCGACGGCCAACTCCAGCGTCACCGCCGACGACGGACAGCTCTTGCAGCTCCCTTTGAACGCCAGCCGCACGGTATCGCCGTCGACGCCGACGAGGTCGACGTCCCCGCCGTGCGAGCCCAGGTACGGCCGCACCCGGTCGAGCGCGTCGGACACCCGCCGGTGTACATCGTGCGGGTGCAGACCGTGGACAAGGAGCAGGCTGGCCACCAGGTCGTCGGTGGCCAGCCGCTCGGCTATGCCCGGGTCCCCGGCCTGCCCCAGGCACTGCATGATCCGTTGCAGCCCGGCCCCGTAGAGGCCGACCACCTCGCGGACCAACTCAGTCGCGCGGTCCCGGGCGGCCGGCCCACTCGCCGCGCAGGAATCCAGGAGGTTCTGGATCCGATCGCCCGCTGTGCGCCACCGTGCCTCGCTTTCGTCAATGGTGTCCGGGCGATCCACCTTCGATCACTCCCCGGCGGGCGACTGTGTCGGTGTGTGCAGTCTGTCGAGGGTCTTGCCCTTTCCCAGATACATGTGCACGCCGCAGGGCAGGCAGGGATCGAAGCTGCGCACCGTGCGCATCACGTCGATGCCCTTGAAGTCGTCCCGGCCGTTCTCCTCGAAGATCGGCTGGCCTTGCACCGCGTCCTCGTACGGCCCCGGCGTGCCGTAGCTGTCGCGGGGGTTGGCGTTCCACGGGGTGGGCGGGTACGGGTGGTAGTTGGCGATCTTGCCGTCCCGGATCACCAGGTGGTGGCTGAGCACACCGCGGACCGCCTCGGTGAACCCGCAGCCGATGGCCTCGTCGGGCACCTCGAACCGCTCCCAGGTCTTGGTGCGCCCGGCGCGGATCTCCTCGAGCGCCTTCTCGGCGAAGTACAGCCCGCACGCGGCCGCATAGGCCTGGAAGTAGGTGCGCGCGCGGTCGCGTTCGATCGTGTTGCTGCCGTACTGGGGGATCTTCCATTCCAGCTCCACCGGACCCTTGAGCGCCGTCTTCGGCAGGTTGATCTTGACGCTGTTCCCGGTCGCCTTGACATAGCCGATGTCGACCAGCCCCGCCAGCGCCGTCGCCCACAACCGGGCCAGCGGGCCGCCGCCGGTGTCCAGCGCCAGGTGGTCCTTGCCGTCGAACCAGCGCGGCGACATCACCCAGCTGTACTTGCCGCCCTCCATGTCCCGCTTCTGGGGGTGGGGGTTGGTGTGCTGGTTCCACGGGTGCCGCCGGTCCACGGCGTTGCCCAGCGGATCGGTCTTGACGAACATCTCCTGGTCGGTCCAGTCGTCGTAATACGAACTGCCCAACAGGATCCGGATGCCAAGGTTGATGTCGACCAGCGAGTGGGTGACCAGCTTGCCGTCAACCACCACGCCCGGAGTCACGAACATCGCGTTGCCCCAGCGCTCCATGTCCTTGTACGCGAAGTTGCACACCTCGGGGTCCTGGAAAGAGCCCCAGCAGCCGAGCAGCGTGCGGCGCAGCCCGACCTTCTCGTAACCGGGCAGCGCGGTGTAGAAGAAGTCGAACAGGTCGTCGTGCATGGGCACGACCTTCTTCATGAACTCCACGTAGCGCATCAGCCGGGTCATGTAGTCGGTCATCAGCTGGATGGTCGCGACGGTGCCGACCCCGCCTGGGTAGAGCGTCGACGGGTGCACGTGGCGGCCCTCCATGAGGCAGAACATCTCTCGCGTCCAGCGGCTGACCGCCAGCGCCTCGCGGTAGAACTCGCCGGTGAACGGGTTGAGCGAGCGCATGATGTCGGCGATCGTCCGGTACCCGTGCGCCCCGGCCTGCGGCGCCGCCGTCTTCTCCGCCAGGGCGAGAACGCTCGGGTTGGTCTCGGAGACCATCTTTTCGCAGAAGTCCACGCCGACCAGGTTCTCCTGGAAGATGTTGTGGTCGAACATGTATTCCGCGGCCTCGCCCAGGTTGACGATCCACTCGCCCAGGTGCGGCGGCTTGACGCCGTAGGCCATGTTCTGCGCGTAGCACGAGCAGGTGGCGTGGTTGTCGCCGCAGATCCCGCAGATGCGGCTGGTGATGAAGTGCGCGTCGCGAGGATCCTTGCCCTTCATGAAGATCGAGTAGCCGCGGAAAATCGACGAGGTGCTGTGGCACTCGACGACCTCTCGGTTCTCGAAGTCGATCTTGGTGTAGATACCCAGGCTGCCGACGATTCTGGTGATGGGGTCCCAGGCCATGTCGACGAGTTGGCCGGGTTCCCGCTTGGCGTGCATGGGTTCAGGGGTGATGGTTGCCATTGCAGTACCGCTCTCCGCCCCCAGGGGCTCCAGTGATGAGAACGAAGCGCGCCGACCCGGTAGCCGAGGTGGCCTACCAGGTGCGGCGCGCCCCGGTGGTTAGTTGATCGCCGTTGTGGCGCCAGCGCGGCTCCTTGTCGACGGTGCGTCCCGTGATACCCCTCAGGTTGCGAATCACGGTGCCGTACAGTCCCGACGCGGTGCTCGATAACTTGCCGCCCGGCGGTTCGTCCATGAAGGGCATGAACTTGTCGGGGAACCCCGGCATGGTGCATCCGATGCAGATGCCACCCACGTTGGGGCAGCCGCCGACACCGTTGATCCATCCGCGCTTGGGCACGTTGCACTTGACGACCGGGCCCCAACAGCCCAGTTTCACAATGCATTTCGGTGATCCGTATTCGGTGGCGAAGTCGCCCTGCTCGTAGTACCCAGCCCGGTCACAACCCTCGTGGACGGTGTTGCCGAACAACCACTTGGGCCGCAGCGCATCGTCGAGCGGAATCATCGGCGCCTGACCGGTCGCCATGTAGAGCAAATAGGTCAGCGTCTCGGACAGGTTGTCGGGATGGATCGGGCAGCCCGGCACGCACACGATCGGGATGCCGGCCTTGCTCTTCCACTCCCACCCGAGATAGTCGGGTACGCCCATCGCCCCCGTCGGATTGCCGGCCATGGCGTGGATGCCGCCGTAGGTGGCGCACGTGCCGACCGCGACGATCGCGGTGGCCTTGGGCGCCAGCCGGTCGAGCCATTCGCTGGTGGTCATCGGCTGGCCGGTCGCGGGGTCGTTGCCGAACCCGCACCAGTAGCCCTCGTCCTTGAGCTTCTCGTTGGGGATGGATCCTTCGACGACGAGCACGAAGGGTTCCAGCTCGCCGCGATCGGCCTTGAAGAACCACGACAGGAAGTCGTCTGCCCCGCCATTGGGGCCGCACTCGAAATCGATTAGGGGCCAGTGCACAGCGACTTTCGGAAGCCCCGGTAGAGCCCCCAGGGCGATCTCCTCGACCGAGGGTTGGGTGGCGGCAGTCAACGCCACCGAATCGCCGTCACAACTGAGCCCCGCATTAATCCAGAGAACGTGGATCAACGTTTCTTCTGCTTTGACTGCTGCTTCTGTTGGCATGCTGCAGCTTTCCGGGGCCGGGCTGAGACCCCTGCGCCGCCGGAGTCGACCGTCGGCCCACTTGCGCAGCGCTAATTTTTGGGTCTACTCCTCGCCGCCGAGCGTGTCAACGGTTCTGCGGCACCAACTAGTTAGACAACCGTTGCATAATTTTTCGGTCTGCGGCGCGGGGGGTGACGACCGGGCCCGCGGCCGGAAAATCATGCGAATCGCTTGCAGAAGGGGCGGTCAGGCCGCCGGCCCCGCGGCGAATCGCCGCAGCCAGCCGAACCATGCGGCCATCCCGGCTCCGGTGCGCGCACTCAGCGGCAGGATTGCCGCGGTCGCATTGACCTTGCGCACGTGGGCGATGTATTCGTCGACGTCCACGTCGAGGTAGGGAACCAAGTCAATCTTGTTGAGCAGCACCACATCCACGGAACGGAACATCACCGGATACTTCAGCGGCTTGTCCTCGCCCTCGGTCACCGAGTACACCATGGCCTTGGCGTGCTCGCCGACGTCGAACTCCGCCGGGCAGACCAGGTTGCCGACGTTCTCGATGATCACCAGGTCCAGCGCGGGAAGGTCGAGACCGGGCAGGGCGCGATTCACCATCGGCGCGTCGAGATGGCATTCGCCGCCAAAACCGTTGCTGGTGTTGAGCAGTGAGATCTGGGCGCCACGCCCCCGGAGCTTGGCCGCGTCGAGATCGGTGGCGATGTCGCCTTCGATCACCCCGATGGCAAGCTCGCCGGCGAGCTCGTCGAGCGTGGCCTGCAGGATGGTCGTCTTGCCCGATCCCGGCGAACTCATCAGGTTCAGCGTGCGCACCCCGTTGTCTTCGAACGCCGCCCGGTTGGCGTCGGCGAGGAGGTCGTTCTCGGCGAAGATCGCCTCCAGCACGTCGACCCGCTGCTTGCCGGTCCGGTATTGGCCGTGGTCGCCGTGCCGGTGATCCGGATCGTCGTGCTCGTGGGAGTGCACCGTTCCGTCGTCATGCCGATGAAATCTGCCCATGGTCAAATCCGTTCGGAAAAGGCGCTTTTCATGAGACGTCCAGCGACGTAACCAAGAACTCGTTGCCGTGCAGCACCTCGACGTCGGAACTGTCGCACCGCGGGCACCAGATCGACCAGGCGGATGTGATCTCCGATCGCCGGCCGCAGGCGCGGCAGCTCACCTCGGCGCCGACGCACTCGAGTTCCAGCTCGGCCTCCGGCATGTTCTCGGCGTCGCGCACCAGCGTCCAGCAGAACGAGAGCGATTCGGGCACCACCTGGCGCAGTGCGCCGATCCGCACCCGCACCACGTCGACGTGCCGGCCGTCGGCATGGGTCTTGGCCACATCGGCGATCGCTTCACAGAGCGACAGCTCATGCACCGCCGATCACCGGCGTCCGCCGCGGTCTCATGAGCACTGTTCTACACCGAACGCCCCGCGTGCGCAGCAGTGTCAGGGGGAGGGCGTCCACTTCTGTTCCAGCCGGCCGTAGCGCCAGAACAGCACGGCGGCCGCCCAGGTGATGACGAACGCGCCCACGACGAAATAGCCGACGGTGTTGAGGTCCAAGCCGCCGATCCAGTTCCAGAACGGGCCGCGCCAGCCGAATTGCTCGGCGAACAGCGCGAGGAGTTCGACGCTGCCGATCAGCAGCGCGACCACTACCGACAGAGCGGTGATGGTGATGTTGTAGTAGATCTTGCGGACCGGGTTGGAAAAGGCCCAGCCATAGGCGAAGTTCATGAACGAGCCGTCGATGGTGTCCAGCAGGCACATCCCGGCGGTGAAGAGCACCGGCAGACACAGGATGGCGTACCAGGGCAGCCCGGCGGCGGCACTGGTGCCGGCGAGGACCAGCAGCGCGATCTCGGTCGCCGTGTCGAAGCCGAGTCCGAACAGCACCCCGACGGGGTAGGAGTGCCACGACTTGGTGATCGATCTGGTGAAGCGGCTGAGAAACCGGTTCATCAGGCCGCGGCTGTCCAGCTGCCGTTCCAGTTCGGCGCCGTCGGTTTCGTGGTCGTAGTCGCCACGGCGCAGCCGGGCGAACACCCGCAGGATGCCCACCAGCACGACGACGTTGAGGAGGGCGATCGCATAGAGGAACACACCGGAGACGCCGGTGCCGATCAGCCCCGTGTAGTGGTGCAGCGCCGACGAGTCGTCCCGGACCGGCCCGACGATCGTCTTGACTCCGGAGGCCAGTAGGACCGCCAGCGCGAAGACCACCGTGGAATGTCCGAGCGAGAAGAAGAACCCGACCGCGAGCGGTCGCTGTCCGTCGTTCATCAGCTTGCGGGTGGTGTTGTCGATGGCGGCGATGTGGTCGGCGTCGAACGCGTGCCGCATACCCAGGGTGTACGCCGTCAGCCCGATGCCCACACCAAATGCCTTGCCGCCGAGGCTCAGTTGCGCCGGGGCCACCAGGGCCACCAAGGTGAGCCAGCCGATCAGATGGAGCGCGACGATGACCGCCAGCATCGAGGCGAGACGCCACCACTCCGCCGCCGTCAAGGCGGTGCGAAGCTTGGTCGTCCATGACGGCCACCAGTCGGGCTCAGTACCGGCCACTGTGGTCCTTCCGGCATGAGGGAACAACCGGGTCGACTGTATGTGCGTTCGCCGACTAGATGCAAGTCGCTCGCAGGAAACCCGGCGCCCGGTGCGGGAGGTGAATTCGGCCGAAAACTGGCGCGCCCCGCCGGGCGGCGCGACACTGGGCGGGTGACGCCGAAGCCGTCGGCTCTGGACCCTTCCGTCGCCGCGCGGATCGGTGATCTGCTGCGCGCCCGGGGGCTGCGGCGGATGTCCTCGCGTATTCAGGTGCTGGCGGTGCTCGAGCCCGTCGACGGGCACCTGCCGGTCGCGGAAATCCACGAGCGGGTGCGCGCCGCGTTGCCGCACGGCGCCCATGCCCCCGACGTGGCGACCATCTATCGCACGGTGACCATCCTGGTCGGGCAGGGGATGCTGCACGCGCTGACCCTCGACGGCGGTGTCACCACCTACGGGATGGCCACCGCGCCACACCACCACGCCGTGTGTACGTCGTGCGGCTCGATCATCGAGGTGCCCGCCCGGCAGCTCAGCTCGGCCCTCGAGCACGCGATGGCGGGCAGCTCCTTTGCGCTCTCGGAGGCGGCGGGGCTGACGCTGCACGGGCTGTGCCCCGAGTGCCAGGACGGCAAGGGGCCACTCAAACGTTCGGGGCGCTGACCACGAGCCCGATGGTGGCGACCCGCTGCGCCCGGCTGAGCCGCGCTGGCGATCGCCACTAGGCCGAATGGTGGCGACCCGCTGCGCCCGGCTGCGCCGCGCTGGCGATCGCCACGAGCCCGATGGTGGCGACCCGCTGCGCCCGGCTGCGCCGCGCTGGCGATCGCCACTAGTACAGATCCAGCAGAGCGTTCTCGACCACTTCCGGCAGCCCGGGATGAATCCAGTACTGCCCGCGGGCCATCTGCGGGGCGGTCAGCCCGAAGCTCATCGCCTGGATCAGCGGCTGGATGATCGATGACGCCTGGGGACCCATGATGTGCGCGCCCAGCAGCCGCCCGGTTCTTCGCTCGGCGATTAGCTTGACAATCCCGGTGGTGTCCTCCATGGCCCAACCGTAGGCGACGTCACCGTAGTCGTGTATAGCGACGGATACGTCGAATCCCTTTGCCATTGCCTGATTTTCGGTCAGGCCGACGGCCGCCAGCTGGGGATCGGTGAATACCGCCGACGGCACGTAGCGGTGATCCGTGGTGACCATCGCATCGGTGTCGTCCCAGTCGCGGAGGATGTTGTGCCCCGCGACACGGGCCTCGTGATTGGCGACGTGCTTGAGCTGGTACGGCGAGGAGACATCGCCGAGAGCGAAAACCCCACGGGCGGAGGTGCGTTGGTATTCGTCGACCACCACCCGGCCATTCTCGACGTCGACGCCGGCCTGTTCGGCATCCAGCAGGTCGGCGTTGGGCACGCGCCCGGTCGCGACCAGGAGCAGGTCCGCGTTAAGGGTCGATCCGTCGTCCAGTTGCAGGGCGACGCCGGAATCGTGGCTGGTGCCGCCCACGACGTTGCGGTGGGTGCGAAGTTCCCATTTGGCCGCCGCGATGCGGGTGAAGCGTTTGCAGAGGGTGTCGTCACAGTGTCGCAGCATCGAGCTGCCGCGGATGACCAACGTCACGCGCACGCCGAGGGCGGAGAAGACATGCGCGAATTCCGCTGCCACGAAGCCACTCCCGACGATCACCAGGTGTTCGGGCAACTCCGGGATCCGCATGATCGTGTCGCTGGTGTGGTAGGCGACGCCGCAGTCGAGGATCGCCGGCGGGATGACCGGCCGCGACCCCGCCGCGATCACCACCTGGTCGGCGGTGAACTCCTCACCGGCGTCGGTGCGCAACAGGTAGCGTCCGTCGGGCTGGACCGGCCCGAATCGGGCGTGCCGGCTGTACAAGTCGACGTTGGGCGACGCGCGGCGATAGTCTTCCCCGCTCATCGAGATCGGATCGATGCGCCCGAAGATGCGCGAGACGATGTCGTCCCAGCGCACCCGGTCGACGTGCGCGTCGACCCCGTAGCGCGCGGCGTCCCGGATCGTCGTGGCGACCTCGGCGGCGTAGACGAACATCTTGGTCGGGATGCAGCCGACGTTGAGGCAGGTGCCGCCGAACGTGCCGTGCTCGCAGAGCGCAACTCGTTTACCGTTGAAGCGATCGTCGAGAAGGCTGTTGCCCGAGCCGCTTCCGATGATCGCGATGTCGTAGGTCTCCACCCCGTCACCCCTTCTTCGAAGACGTGCGGTCGGCGTTGAGGTAGTGGTCCAGCCAGCGGTCGAGCTGGCGATAGGCCGCCTGCCGCGGCTGCGGCAGCGACAGGAAAACGTCGTGTTTGGCGTCGTCGATCGGAACGATGGTGCTGTGGTTCCCGATGCAGCCGGCCCGTCGGGCGATCTGGGTGACGTCGAGAACCGCATCGCCGCGTTGCATGGACGCCGCGTCGCTGGTTTCTCGCACAGTGTGATCCGAACGCAGGATCAGGTTGGGCACCCCGACGTCCAGTCCGCGGTGCAGCCGGGCGTGGCCGCGGCGAATGGCGTGCAGCCAGCCGAGGGTGATGGGGAAGCCGCCCACCGGTTTCCACTGCAGGTTGTAGTCGAACTCGCCGTGGTAGTCGCGGTGCAGCGTGGTGCCGTAGCCGCCCTCGGTCGGCGTCCGGACCACCCCCTTGGACCGAACCCGGGACAGGCCCGCGATCAGCGTCGAGGTCACGGAGTGGCGCAGGACCGCCGGGCCGTGCAGGTCCAGGAACGGGCTGTTGAGCACCAAACCCCCGATGCCGGCGTGCGCCGCCGCATCGCGCCGGCGAAGCCGGTCCAGCCACAACGACACGATGAGCCCGCCGGAGGAATGGCCGTACACCAGGACCTTGGCGGGCCGGTCTTGGTCGCGAATGGCCGCCAGCGCGTGTTCCAGCTCGGCGTCGTAGTCGTCGAGGTTGGTGATGAAGTGGGGCGTCTGACCGTCGCGGCGTGAACGGCCGCACTTCTGGAGGTCCAGCGCGTAGAAGGCGAAGCCGCGATCGGCGAAGTGATCGGCCAGCGCGGTGTTGAAGAAGTAGTCGGTGTAGCCGTGCACGGCGAGCACCGCGTGGCCGGTCCCCGAGGGGCCGGTGGGCTCGCCGCGCCGGATCAGCGTCGCGACGATCTCGCCCTCGCCGACCGGGTCGGGCCCGAGGGGGATGGTGCGCTGCCAATAACCGGGCAGGACGTCGGGCACCCAGCCAGTCACGAGGCCAGCTTAGAGGTTTTGCTGGTCGCCGGGAGCCGCACGCCGTTCGCGCCCGGTTGTCCTCGGGATAGCCTGGGGACCGGCGCAGTCGAGGGAAGGACCAGGAGCAGTTGTCGTCGCTAGCCCGAACCGCACGGACTGACGTCGTGCTGGTGGGCGCGGGCATCATGAGCGCGACGCTCGGTGCGTTGCTGCGCCGGCTGCAGCCGGACTGGTCGATGACCATTGTCGAACGGCTGGACGCCGTCGCCGCGGAGAGCAGCAGTCCCTGGAACAACGCCGGCACGGGGCACTCGGCGCTGTGCGAGCTCAACTACACGCCGCAAAATCCCGATGGCTCGATCGACATCACCAAAGCGGTGCGGATCAACGAGCAGTTCCAGGTGACCCGGCAATTCTGGGCCTACGCCGTAGAAAACGGGATCCTGACCGATACCGGCTTCTGCAACCCGATCCCTCACGTGAGTTTCGTGCGCGGGGCGCAGCGCGTCGAGTTCTTACGCCGTCGGCAACGGGCGTTGGCTGCCAACCCGCTGTTCGCGGGCACCGAATTCATCGACGACGCCGACGAGTTCGCCCGCCGGCTGCCGTTCATGGCCGCCAAGCGCGGCTTCGCCGAACCGACCGCGCTCAACTGGGCCCCCCACGGCACCGACGTCGACTTCGGCGCGCTGGCCCGCCAGCTCATCGGCTACTGCGTGCAGGACGGGGCGAGCGCGCTGTTCGGCCACGAGGTCCGCGATCTGACCCGGCAATCGGACGGCAGCTGGACGCTGCTGGTTCGCAATCGCCGCACCGGCGAAAAGCACCGGCTGAACGCCAAATTCGTCTTCGTCGGCGCCGGTGGCGACACGCTGCCGTTGCTGCAGAAGTCCGGCATCAAGGAGGTCAGGGGCTTCGCCGGGTTCCCGATCGGCGGCCGGTTCCTGCGCACCGACAATCCGGCGCTCACCGCCGCCCACCGGGCCAAGGTGTACGGGGTTCCGGCGCCGGGGGCCCCACCGCTCGGCGCGCTGCACCTGGACCTGCGGTTCGTCAACGGGAAGTCATGGTTGGTGTTCGGGCCGTACGCGGGGTGGTCACCGAAGTTCTTGAAACACGGCCGCCTGTCCGACCTGCCGCGCTCGGTGAAACCGGACAACGCTCTGTCCATGCTCGGGGTCGGCCTCACCCAGCTGACGCTGGTCAACTACCTGCTCGGCCAACTGCGGCTGTCCGAACCCGACCGCATCGCCACCCTGCGCGAATTCGCTGCCAGCGCAGTCGATTCCGACTGGGAGCTGACGGTCGCCGGTCAGCGGGTACAAGTGATCCGGCGGGACAGACGCAAGGGGGGCGTGCTGGACTTCAGCACCACCGTGCTGGCCGCCGCCGACGGCAGCATCGCGGGACTGCTGGGAGGTTCGCCTGGGGCGTCGACGGCCGTGTCCGCCATGCTCGAGGTGCTCGCGCGGTGCTTCGCCGGCCGCTACGGCTCCTGGCTGCCGAGGCTCAAGGAGATGGTGCCGTCGCTGGGCGTCGAGCTTTCCCGCGAGCCGGCGTTGTACGACGAGGTGTGGTGCTGGAGCACCGAGGTGCTGCGGTTGAGGTCCGATTCGGGGGTCCGGTCATGAGTGAAGCGTTGCGTCGGTCCTGGGCCAAAGACCTTGGCGCCCGTACCCTTTACGAGCTGCTGAAGCTGCGAGTCGAGGTGTTCGTGGTGGAGCAGGCCTGCCCGTACCCGGAGCTGGACGGGCGCGACCTGCTCGCCGAAACCCGGCACTTCTGGCTGGAGACCCCCGAGGGCGAGGTGATCTGCACGCTGCGGTTGATGGAGGAACATGCCGGCGGCCAGAAGTCGTTCCGGATCGGCCGGTTGTGCACCAAACGCAGCGCGCGCGGGCAGGGCCACACCACCCGGCTGCTGCGCGCCGCCCTGGCCGAGGTGGGCGACTACCCGTGCCGGATCGACGCGCAGACATACCTGGCCGACATGTACGCCCAACACGGATTCGTCCGCGCGGGTGAGGATTTCGTCGACGACGGCATTCCCCACGTGCCGATGCTCAAGCCTTCGCGACCAGCTCCGCCCCAGGCGGACATCCCGCCCGCGACGTCGTCGGGCGGGCCCGGCTCGGGCCTCACGGAGCTAGCGTGAAGCCGTATCCGTTCAGCGCGATCGTCGGGCACGAGCAGCTGCGCCTCGCGCTGCTGCTGTGCGCCGTGCGCCCGGAGATCGGCGGTGCGCTGATCCGGGGCGAGAAGGGCACGGCGAAGTCGACGGCCGTGCGTGGCCTGGCCGCGCTGCTGTCGGCCGCGACCAACGGCGACGGGGCCGGCCTCGTCGAAATGCCCCTCGGCGCAACCGAAGACCGGGTGGTCGGCTCGCTGGACCTCCAGCGGGTGCTGCGCGACGGCGAGCACGCATTTTCACCGGGGCTGCTGGCTCGCGCGCACGGCGGCGTGCTCTACGTCGACGAGGTCAACCTGCTGCACGACCATCTGGTGGACGTGCTGCTCGACGCCGCGGCGATGGGCCGGGTGCACATCGAACGCGACGGCATCTCCCATTCGCACGAGGCCCGGTTCGTGCTCATCGGCACCATGAACCCGGAGGAGGGCGAACTGCGTCCGCAGTTGCTGGACCGGTTCGGTCTCACCGTCGACGTGCACGCGTCGCGCGATGTCGACGTCCGCGTGGAGGTGGTCCGGCAGCGCATGGCCTACGAGGCGGACCCCGACGCGTTCGTCGAGCGATACGCCGACGCCGAGGCGGAACTGGCCCGGCGCATCGCGGACGCGCGCGCGCTGGTCGGCGAGGTGGTGCTGCCGGACAACGAATTACGGCGCATCGCAGCGGTGTGCGCCGCGTTCGACGTCGACGGGATGCGCGCCGATCTGGTGGTGGCCCGCACCGCCGCCGCACACGCCGCGTGGCGGGGAGCCAAGGCCGTGGAGGAGCAGGATGTCCGGGTGGCCGCCGAGCTGGCGTTGCCGCATCGGTGCCGCCGCGACCCGTTCGACGATCCGGGCATCGACCGCGACCAGCTCGATCAGGCGCTGGCGCAAGCCGGTGACGATGAGCCCGAGCCGGACCCCGACCCGCCGGGCGGCGGGCAGTCCGCGGAAGGCGCTGCGGAGCAACCAAATTCATCGGCGGCCCAGAAGCCGCAACCGCCGCGCCCCAGCGCGCCGCCGTCGAAAACCTTTCGCGCCCGGGCGTTGACGGTGCCCGGGGTTGGCGACGGCGCGCCCGGGCGCCGGTCGCGGGCGCGCAACGCCACCGGCAGCGTGATCGCGGCCGCCGACGGCGGCGACACGAACTCCGGCGCGCACGGCCTACACCTCTTCGCCACCCTGCTCTCGGCCGCCGAGCGGGCCGGCGCCGGGCCGTTGCGCCCGGGCCCGGACGACGTGCGACGGGCGATCCGCGAGGGGCGTGAAGGCAACCTGGTCATCTTCGTCGTAGACGCCTCGGGTTCGATGGCGGCGCGCGACCGCATGGCCGCGGTCAGCGGGGCGACGTTGTCGCTGCTGCGCGATGCCTACCAGCGCCGCGACAAGGTCGCCGTGATCACGTTTCGCCAGAACGAGGCGCGGCTGCTGCTGCCGCCCACCTCGTCGGCGCACATCGCCGGCCGGCGGCTGGCCCGATTCGACACCGGCGGCAAGACCCCGTTGGCCGAGGGCCTGCTCGCGGCGCGCGAATTGATCGTTCGGGAGAAGGCGCGTGATCGGGCCCGGCGGTCCCTGGTGGTGGTGCTCACGGACGGCCGGGCCACGGCCGGACCGGACCCGTTGGGCCGCAGCCGGGCGGCGGCCGCCCGCCTGGTGGCCGAGGGCGCCGCCGCGGTGGTCGTGGACTGCGAAACGTCTTATGTGCGACTGGGCTTGGCCGAGCGGCTGGCCCGCCAGCTGGGCGCGCCGGCCGTGCGCCTCGAACAGCTGCACGCGGACTCCCTGACGCGCGCCGTGCGAAACGCGGCCTGAGAAAGGTAACCGCTGATGCCACAAGGCCGACCGGTCCAGGTGCCCGACGACGGGCTGAGCACCAGGGCCCGGCGCAACACCCCGGTCTTGGCGGTGCACACCGGCCCGGGCAAGGGCAAGTCGACCGCGGCGTTCGGAATGGCGTTGCGCGCGTGGAACGCCGGGCTCTCCGTGGCCGTGTTCCAGTTCGTCAAGAGCGCCAAGTGGAAGGTGGGCGAGGAGGCCGCGTTCGCCCAACTCGGTCAGGTGCACCAGCAGCACAACGTCGGTGGGCCCGTCGAATGGCACAAGATGGGCGCGGGGTGGTCGTGGTCCCGCAAGGCGGGCAGCGAGCTCGATCACGCGGCGGCCGCCGCCGACGGGTGGGCGGAGATCGCGCGCCGCCTCGCCGGGCAGCGCCACGACTTCTACGTGCTGGACGAGTTCACCTACCCGCTGAAATGGGGCTGGGTGGACGTCGACGAGGTGGTGGACACGCTGCTGGCGCGCCCCGGCCATCAGCACGTCGTCATCACCGGTCGCGATGCCCCGGAGCGGTTGATCGAGGCCGCCGACCTCGTCACCGAGATGACCAAGGTCAAGCACCCGATGGACGCGGGGCGCAAGGGGCAGAAGGGCATCGAGTGGTGAGTGTCCCCGCCGTCGTCGTCGCCGCTCCGGCGTCGGGCAGCGGAAAGACAACGGTCGCAACGGGTTTGATCGGCGCCCTGCGGCGCGCGGGTCATGTCGTGGCGCCGTTCAAGGTCGGCCCCGACTTCATCGACCCCGGCTATCACGGCCTGGCCGCCGGACGTCCCGGCCGCAACCTGGACCCGGTGCTCGTCGGCGAGAGCCTCGTCGGCGCGCTGTACGCACACGGCGCGGGCGGCGCGGACATCGCGGTTATCGAGGGGGTGATGGGGCTCTTCGACGGGCGGATCGGCCCGGTCTCGACCGGCCCCGCCGAGGGCTCCACCGCGCACGTGGCCGGCCTGTTGGGCGCGCCGGTGATCCTGGTCGTCGACGCCCGCGGGCAGAGCCACAGCATCGCGGCACTGCTGCACGGGTTTTCGACCTTCGATGCCGCGACGCGGGTCCGCGGCGTGATCCTCAACCGGGTCGGTTCGGCCCGGCACGAACACGTGCTACGGCAGGCCTGCGAGCAGACCGGCGTCGCGGTGTTGGGGGCCATCCCGCGGGCCGCCGAATTGGAGCTGCCCACAAGGTATCTGGGCCTCGTCACCGCGGTGGAGTACGGGCGGCGTGCGCGGCTTGCGGTCGAGGCGATGACCGACCTGGTCGCGCGCCACGTCGACCTGGCGGCCGTGGCGGCGGTCGCCGCCGGCCGCGCGGGCCCGGCGTGGGACCCGGCGACGGCGGTGGGGGAGGCACCCGGCGGGCGCGCCACCGTGGCGATGGCCGCGGGGAAGGCGTTCACCTTCGCCTACGCCGAGCACGCCGAGCTGCTTTCCGCCGCCGGCGCCGACGTGGCCGAATTCGACCCGCTCGCTGACCCATTGCCCGACGGCACCGACGCGGTGGTGCTGCCCGGCGGCTTCCCGGAACAGTTCACCGCCGAACTCTCGGCCAACGAGGTGGTGCGCCGCCAGATCAACGAGCTGGCCGCCGCGGGCGCGCCGATCCACGCCGAATGCGCCGGCCTGATCTACCTGGCCAGCGAACTCGACGGCCATCCGATGTGCGGCGTGCTGGCGGGGTCGGCGCGGTTCACCCCGCACCTGACGCTGGCCTATCGCGACGCCGTCGCGGTGGCCGACTCGCCGCTCTACGCCGCCGGACAGCGGGCGGTTGGGCACGAATTTCACCGCACCGCAGTCACTTTCAGCGACAGCTACCAGCCGGCGTGGGTGTACCGGGGCAACGACGTGGACGCCGTGCGCGACGGCGTCGTGCACGCCGGCGTGCACGCGTCGTACCTGCACACCCATCCGGCCGCGGCGCCGCAAGCCGTCGCGCGATTCGTCGCGCACGCGGCCGCCCGCCGCGCCGGGCCCAAAAACAACAGCCACTAGTTCTGCTGGTGGCGACCCGCTTCGCCCGGCGTCCCGCCGCGCTCGCGGTCGCCACTGGTTCTGATGGTGGCGACCCGCTTCGCCCGGCGTCCCGCCGCGCTCGCGGTCGCCACTAGTTCTGATGGTGGCGACCCGCTTCGCCCGGCGTCCCGCCGCGCTCGCGGTCGCCACTAGGCTTGCCCGGTGACCGAGAACGCCTACCTCGCCGGACTGCGCCTGGCCGGCAAGAAGGTCGTCGTCGTCGGCGGCGGCTCGGTCGCCCAGCGCCGGCTGCCCCTGCTCATCGCGAGCGGCGCCGACGTCCACGTCATCTCCCGCAGCGCCACCAGGTCGGTCGAGGCGATGACCGGAATCACGTTGTCCCTGCGGGAATACCGCGACGGTGACCTCGAGGGCGCCTGGTACGCCATCGCCGCCACCAACGACCCGCACGTGAACGCGGCCGTCGTCGCCGAGGCCGAACGCCGCCACCTGTTCTGCGTTCGCGCCGACATCGCCGTGGAGGGGACAGCGGTGACGCCGGCGTCCTTCCGTTACGAAGGGTTATCGGTCGGCGTGCTGGCCGGCGGCGAGCACCGCCGCTCCGCCGCGATCCGGTCGGCCATCCGGGAGGCGCTGCAAACCGGGCTCATCGCCCAGGACAGCGCGGTGAGCTCCGACGTCGTGCGCGGCGGGGTGGCACTCGTCGGCGGCGGCCCGGGTGACCCCGAACTGATCACAGTGCGCGGGCGCCGGCTGCTGGCACACGCCGACGTCGTCGTGGCCGATCGGCTGGCGCCGCCGGAGCTGCTGGCCGAGCTGCCGCCCCATGTGGAGGTCATCGACGCCGCCAAGATCCCGTACGGGCGGGCGATGGCGCAGGACGCCATCAACGACGTCATGATCGAGCGCGCCCGCTCCGGGAAGTTCGTCGTCCGCCTCAAGGGCGGGGACCCGTTCGTCTTCGCCCGCGGCTACGAGGAAGTGCTGGCGTGCGTCGACGCCGGGATCCCGGTCACCGTCGTGCCAGGTGTGACCAGCGCCATAGGAGTGCCGGCCCTCGCCGGCGTTCCGGTCACCCACCGGGCCACAAATCACGAATTCGTGGTGGTCAGCGGCCATCTGGCGCCCGATCATCCCGAATCGTTAGTGAATTGGAATGCGTTGGCCGCGATGTCGGGGACCATCGTTTTGCTGATGGCCGTGGAACGCATCGAACTTTTCGCCGACGTGCTGATAAAGGGCGGTCGACCTGCGGATACCCCGGTGCTGGTGGTCCAGCATGGGACGACGGCCGATCAGCAGACTTTGCGGGCGACTCTCGCCGACACGCCCGAAAAGATCCGCGCCGAGGGCATCCGACCTCCCGCGATCATCGTGATCGGGCCGGTGGCCGCTTTCGGGCTTTAAACGATTCTTAAGATTACTGTAAGGTAACCCTTTATGACGGCCCTCAACGAAACCGAGCGCGCGATGCGGAACTTCACGTCCGCGCGCCCCGATCGTCCGGCCCCGGCGCGCTCCTCGCGCCCGGCGGAGACCGCCTCCACGCGCATCAGCAAGTATTACCCGGCCTGGCTGCCTTCCCGCCGCTTCATCGCGGCCGTGATCGCCATCGGCGGTATGCAGCTGCTGGCGACCATGGACAGCACCGTCGCGATCGTCGCGCTGCCCAGGATCCAGAACGAACTGAGCTTGTCCGACGCGGGCCGCAGCTGGGTGATCACCGCGTACGTGCTGACGTTCGGTGGGCTGATGCTGCTGGGCGGCCGGCTGGGCGACACCATCGGGCGCAAGCGCACCTTCATCGTCGGCGTCGCGCTGTTCACCATCTCCTCGGTTTTGTGTGCGGTCGCCTGGGACGAGGCGACCATGGTCATCGCGCGGCTCTCACAGGGCGTGGGGTCCGCCATCGCCTCGCCGACCGGGCTGGCGCTGGTGGCGACCACGTTCCCGAAGGGTCCGGCCCGTAACTTCGCGACCGCGGTGTTCGCCGCGATGACCGCCATCGGTTCGGTGATGGGCCTGGTGGTCGGCGGGGCGCTGACCGAGGTGTCGTGGCGGCTGGCTTTCCTGGTGAACGTGCCGATCGGGCTGGTGATGATCTACCTGGCCCGCACCGCGCTGCGCGAGACCAACCGCGAGCGGATGAAACTCGACGCGACGGGGGCCATGCTGGCCACGCTGGCGTGCACCGCGGCCGTCTACGCCTTCTCGATGGGGCCGGAGAAGGGCTGGGTGTCGATCACCACCATCGGCTCGGGCGTAGTGGCGATGGGCGCGGCGCTGGCATTCATCATCGTGGAGCGCACCGCCGAAAACCCCGTCGTCCCCTTCAGCCTGTTCCGCGACCGCAACCGGCTGGTCACCTTCGCCGCGATCTTCCTCGCCGGCGGCCTGATGTTCAGCCTGACCGTATGCATCGGCCTGTACGTGCAGGACATCCTCGGCTACAGCGCGCTGCGCGCCGGCGTCGGCTTCATCCCGTTCGTCATCGCGATGGGGATCGGCCTGGGAGTGTCTTCGCAACTGGTGTCGCGGTTCTCGCCGCGGGTGCTGACCATCGGCGGCGGCATCCTGCTGTTCTGGGCGATGCTCTACGGCTGGGGCTTCATGCACCGCGGGGTGCCCTACTTCCCCAACCTGGTGCTGCCCATCATCGTCGGCGGCATCGGCATCGGCATCTGCGTCGTCCCGCTGACGCTGTCGGCCATCGCCGGGGTCGGTTTCGACCAGATCGGCCCGGTGTCGGCGATCGCGTTGATGCTGCAGAGCCTCGGCGGCCCGCTGGTGCTCGCGGTCATCCAGGCCGTCATCACCTCCCGCACGCTGTACCTGGGCGGCACCACCGGCCCGGTGAAGGTCATGAACGACCTCCAGCTGCACGCGCTCGACCAGGGCTATACCTACGGCCTGCTATGGGTGGCGGGGGTGGCCGTCGTCGTCGGCGGGGCGGCGCTGCTGATCGGCTACACGCCGGCGCAGGTGGCCCACGCGCAAGAGGTCAAGGAAGCGATCGACGCCGGCGAGCTGTAAGGCGGCAGGCCGCCCTGGCGGCCAACTCCAATGTCCTTGCGCCGGATTCGATAGCGCGGGCGATATCAAATCCGCGGATCCTGGCATGGGTCCTCGGCTGCCAGGCGCCCACCCCTGACAAGTTAGGCTGGCCCGCTGTGATCACCCGGATGTCCGAGCTCTTTGTGCGCACGTTGCGCGACGATCCCGCCGACGCCGAAGTGCCCAGCCACAAGCTACTGATCCGGGCCGGCTACATCCGGCCCGTCGCGCCCGGGCTGTACAGCTGGCTGCCGCTCGGCCTGCGGGTGCTGCGCCGGATCGAGCGGGTCGTCCGCGAGGAGATGAACGCGATCGGCGGGCAGGAGATCCTGTTCCCCGCCCTGCTGCCGCGCGCGCCGTACGAGACGACGAACCGGTGGACCGAATACGGCGACGGCGTGTTCCGGCTCAAGGACCGCCGCGGCAACGACTACCTGCTCGGGCCGACGCACGAAGAGGTGTTCACCCTGACCGTCAAGGGCGAATACAGCTCCTACAAAGACTTTCCGGTGCTGCTCTACCAAATCCAGAACAAGTACCGCGACGAGGCGCGCCCGCGGGCGGGGATCCTGCGGGTGCGCGAGTTCGTGATGAAGGACTCCTACTCATTCGACATCGACGACGCCGGGCTCAAGGCCGCCTACCACGCGCACCGGGAGGCCTACCAGCGCATCCTCAATCGGCTCCAGGTGCGCTACGTGATCGTGTCCGCGGTCTCGGGAGCGATGGGCGGCAGTGCCTCCGAGGAGTTCCTGGCCGAAAGCCCCGTCGGCGAAGACACCTTCGTGCGCTGCCTGGAATCCGGGTATGCGGCCAACGTCGAGGCCGTCGTCACCGCCCGCCCGGAGGCCAAGCCCGTCGATGGCCTGCCCGAGGCGGTGGTCCACGACACCGGTGACACCCCGACCATCGCCACGCTGGTGGACTGGGCCAACACCGCCGACCTCGGCCGCACCGTCACCGCCGCGGACACGCTGAAGAACGTCTTGCTCAAGGTGCGGCAGCCGGGCGGGGAGTGGGAACTGCTGGCCATCGGCCTGCCGGGCGATCGCGAGGTCGACGACAAGAGGCTGAGCGCGGCGCTGGAGCCGGCCGAATACGCGTTGCTCGACGACAGCGACTTCGCCAGGTATCCGTTCCTGGTGAAGGGCTACATCGGCCCGAAAGCACTGCGGGACAACGGAGTTCGCTACCTGGTCGACCCGCGGGTGGTGGACGGCACCAGTTGGATCACCGGGGCGGACGAGCCCGGCCGACACGTCGTCGGCCTGGTGGCGGGACGCGATTTCACAGCCGACGGCACCATCGAGGCCGCCGAGGTGCGCGACGGTGATCCGTCCCCCGACGGCGCCGGCCCGCTGGTGTCGGCCCGGGGGATCGAGGTCGCGCACATCTTCCAGCTCGGCCGCAAGTACACCGACGCCTTCACCGCCGACGTGCTCGGTGAGGACGGCAAGCCGGTGCGGCTGACCATGGGGTCCTACGGCTTCGGGGTGTCGCGGATGGTGGCGGTGATCGCCGAACAACACCACGACGAGCTGGGCCTGCGCTGGCCCCCGTCCGTCTCGCCGTTCGACGTGCACCTGGTGATCGCCAACAAGGACGCGGACGCGCGGGCCGGAGCCACCGAGCTCGCCGCCGACCTGGACCGGTTGGGTGTTGAGGTGCTTCTGGACGACCGGCAGGCGTCGCCGGGGGTGAAGTTCAAGGACGCCGAGTTGCTGGGCGTGCCCTGGATCCTGGTGGTGGGCCGCGGCTGGGGCAACGGCGTGGTCGAGCTGCGTGACCGCTTCGGCGGCCAGACGCGCGAGCTGGCCACCGGTCCGTCTCTGGCCACCGACGTCACGGCCGCGCTGAGCGGGTAATGCGCGAAAGCCCTTGCGGCGCTAGTCGTTTCCGCCCGGGAAGCTCGTCGTGATGGGCCACGCGCCCAGCACGCGGTTCCAGCGGGCGGCCATCACGGCGCTCTGCGTCAAAGCCGTCGAGGAGAAGGCGCGGTCGTCGGCCGTCTCGGCGTGCTCGATCACCACCCGCCACGCCGACGCGCAGTCGTTCTCCATCCGGGCGGCCAGCCGCGCCGCGTCCGCGGCACTGCCGATCAGCATCGGCAGCTGGTAGCCCGGGGCGGCGACCGGGGCGTTGACCTTGCGGGCGGTCAGCATCGCGATCACGTCGTCGCGGCGCTGCCGGTGCTGCAACAGGGCCTCCACCACCATGCCGTTCACGCTGGGCGGCGACAGCGCCGAGACCATGCCGTAGCCGTAGATCGTCGAGTGTTCGATGGCCAGCGCGTCGCACAGCGCCGCGTTGTCGGCGTCCTTGCCGGAGCTCATATCGAGGGGCCCCCGGGCACCAGGGCGACCGTGTACGAGGCCGTGCAGGACGCGATGATCGACGCCAGCAGCCCGGCCCGGTAGCCCGATTCCCCCGCCACCAGGCGGCTGGCGCTGTCCGCCGACGCCCGCAACGCGTTGATCACGTCGGACACCGGGGGTGGGGGCGGCGGCGGTCCCGGCGGCTCGGCCGCGCTCGGGCTGGGGCTCGTCGTCTCGCTGGTCGACGAGCTGGTGATCTTGCCGGCTGCCCGCGAGATCTCCGTCGACAGCGCGCGGGCATGCGCGGCGCGTTGATTCGCCACCACCGCCAGCGCGGCGGCGATCTGCGGTGGATTGCCGACGGCCGCTGCGGCGGCACCGGCCAGCGCGCTGTCCTTGCGGGCCTGATCCAACGGCCCCAGCAGCTCTTCGACGGCCGGGGGCTTCGGCGGGGATTCGCCGCAGGCGGAGGTGACCACCCCGAGCGCCGCCAGAGCCACGCCGCCGGCGAGCACACCACGCCGGTTGACGGGGGGAACTGCGCTAGCCACAACCACATCCTGCCATCGGCGCGGCGGCGGTTACGAAGCCAGGCGCGATCGGGTCGTCAGAGGCGATTCCTGGCGTATCGTTGATAGCTGGCTCTCGCGGAACGGCAGCCCTCGCGTTCCGCCAGGACACTGGAGCCGCCCCCAAACCACGGGGCGGCGACACCCTCCAGCTGACCGGACAACTCAAGATGAGGAGCTCGCCGTGACCACCGGGCTACCTTCGCAGACGCAGGTGATCGAGCTACTCGGTGATGAGTTCGCGCGCGCCGGATACGAGATCGAAGACGTGGTCATCGACGCCCGGACGCGCCCCCCGCGGATCATGGTGGTCGCCGACGGTGACGACGCGCTCGACCTGGACACCATCGCGACGCTGTCGCGCTCAGCGTCGACTTTGCTGGACGGCATGGACGGCATCCGGGACCGGTATGTGCTCGAGGTAAGCTCGCCGGGCGTGGACCGCCCGCTGACCAGTGCCAAACACTTCCGCCGCGCCCGTGGCAGGAAGGTCGACGTGGACCTGTCGGACGGTTCGCGGCTGACGGGGCGCGTCGGCGAGACCCACGATCACGCGGTCGCCCTGGTGGTCCGCGAAGGCCGTGACTACCGGGTGCGCGACATTCCGCTCGCCGATATCGCCAAAGCCGTTGTCCAGGTGGAGTTTTCGCCCCCCGCCCAGGCGGAGCTGGACTTGGCGGGCCAGGCCGACAGGAAGGAGCGGCGCTGATGAACATCGACATGGCGGCGCTGCATGCCATCGAGGTGGATCGGGGCATCTCGGTCACCGAGCTACTCGAGACGATCAAGTCGGCGCTGCTCACCGCCTACCGGCACACCGAGGGCCACCAGAACGACGCCCGCATCGAGATCGACCGCAAGACCGGTGTCGTGAAGGTCGTCGCCCGCGAGACCGATGAGGACGGCAACGTCATCAGCGAATGGGACGACACCCCCGAGGGTTTCGGCCGCATCGCGGCGACCACCGCGCGGCAGGTCATGCTGCAGCGGTTCCGGGACGCGGAGAACGAGCGCACCTATGGCGAGTTCTCCACCCGCGAGGGGGAGATCGTCGCGGGCGTCATCCAGCGGGACAGCCGCGCCAACGCCCGCGGTCTGGTGGTGGTGCGGATGGGCACCGAAACCAAGGCCTCCGAGGGCGTGATCCCGGCGGCCGAACAGGTCCCCGGTGAAAGCTACGAACACGGCAACCGGGTGCGGTGCTACGTGATCGGTGTGACCCGCGGCGCCCGTGAGCCGATGATCACGCTGTCGCGGACGCATCCGAACCTGGTGCGCAAGCTGTTCTCCCTGGAGGTTCCCGAGATCGCCGACGGCTTGGTCGAGATCGTCGCGGTCGCGCGCGAGGCCGGCCATCGCTCCAAGATCGCGGTGAAATCCAATGTTCCCGGCCTGAACGCGAAGGGGGCCTGCATCGGCCCGATGGGACAGCGGGTCCGCAACGTGATGAGCGAGCTGTCCGGGGAGAAGATCGACATCATCGACTACGACGACGACCCGTCGCGGTTCGTCGCCAACGCCCTGTCACCGGCCAAGGTGGTCTCCGTGTCGATCATCGACCAGAGCGCGCGGGCCGCCCGCGTGGTGGTGCCCGATTTCCAGCTGTCGCTGGCCATCGGCAAGGAGGGCCAGAACGCGCGGTTGGCCGCCCGCCTCACCGGGTGGCGCATCGACATCCGCGGCGATACGCCGGGTGGTTCCGAGGCGCATTCGCAAGCTCACCCCGAACACGGCGCCACCCATCCGATGGCGCACGAGCGTTAGCGCAGCAACCCCGCCCGCCAGGGCGGCCGCGGGGGAGAGCGCCCAGCACCGTCGGGCGGTTCTGACGATCGGGTAAGTGACGCTAGACTGAGCCGTGATCCAGCGTGAGCCTTCGGTCTCGGCGCACAGGCGTGTGGACGGACCCGTCCGGACGTGTGTCGGGTGCCGGAAGCGAGAGTTGGTCGTCGAACTGCTTCGCGTAGTGGCTGTGTCGCGCGGGAACGGCGAATATGCCGTGATCGTTGACACCAGGAGTAGCCTGCCGGGGCGGGGTGCGTGGCTGCATCCCGTATCGCAGTGCGTGCAACAGGCGATTCGGCGGCGGGCTTTCACCAGAGCGCTGCGCATCGCCGGTCCCCCGGACGTGTCCGCGGTGGTCGAGCACCTAGAGTCTCTAGGCGCGCCCGATCGTCTCGGCACCAACAGAAGAGGCAGCAAAGAACATGAGCACACCGTGAAGTCCCGATGACCATGCGTCATAGCTAAACCCGAGGCGCGGCCCCACGACTGTCGCCTCATAGACAGGAGATGTAGTGGCAGGTAAGGCCCGCGTACACGAGTTGGCTAAGGAACTCGGTGTCACCAGCAAGGAAGTCCTCGCCCGGCTGAATGAACAGGGCGAATTCGTAAAATCCGCATCGTCAACGGTGGAGGCGCCGGTCGCTCGTCGACTGCGCGAATCCTTCGGGGGCGGCAAGGCGGCTCCCCAGAAGACCGCGGCCAAGGCGGCCGCCAAGGCTCCCGTCCGGGGACCGGACAAATCGCTCGATCAGGCACTCGACAAGGCCATCGGCAATGGCGAGGCCGCCGGCGCAGCGACGACGGCCACGGCGCAGGCCGCCCCGGCCGCGCCCACCGAAGCGCCGGCCCGTCCCGGGCCGGTGCCCGGCCGCCCCTCACCGGGACAGCCCGGGCAGCCGAAGCCGCCCGCGCCCGGCCAGCCGGCCGGCCAGCCCGGACCCCAACCCGGCATGACGCCGGGTCCGCGCCCCGGTCCGGCGCCGAAGCCCGGCGTGCGCACCCCGCGCGTCGGCAACAACCCGTTCTCGTCCGCGCAGCCCGTCGACCGGCCGATCCCGCGCCCGGTGCCCCGCCCCCACCATGGTGCGCAGCGCGCCCTTGGCCCGCTCCAGCGCGGCCGCCGCGGCGGCGTAGTCCGGCTCGTC
>NZ_LZJB01000085.1:0-2557 GCF_001666895.1 Mycobacterium sp. E3298 | reverse complement strand
CCGAATGTCGCTGGGCCGGGTGAACGCCACCCCGGTGTCGGCGTCGCTTCGACAGCGGATGAGCAGCCGCTCGTCGTCCACTCGCAGGCTCAGGTGGCCGAGGATGCCGTCGACCAGGCCGCGGGCGGCGGCCACCCGGCAGCCCTGTGCCACCAGCGCGCGTTGCTCGTCGAGGGGGGTCAATGCGGTGCGCCCAGCCCGAATCCGCCGTCGGGGCGGACGGTTTCGCCGGTGATGCCGCGGGCGCGGTCGGAGGCCAGGAACACGAAGCTCCACGCGTGGTCCTCGCCGGACAGGGCGACGTTCAGCGGCGTGCGCGCGGCCAACTCCTGCGCCCGGTCCGGGGTGTCGTCGAGGCGGACGCCGTCCAGTCCCAGGCTGGCGAGCCCGCGCAGATCGGTGCCGAGCGTGCCGCCCGGCGCCACCCCGTTGACCCGGATCCGCGGCGCCAGCTCATGAGCCAGGGCGGCCACCAAGCCGCGGACGGCGAACTTCGACGACACGTACAGGGCACCGCCGCGCCCGGGGTAGAACGACGACGCGGACTCGGTCAGGACGATCGAGGGTCCCGCCCCGGCCCGCAACCGGGGGAGGGCGGCCTTGACGGACTGCAGGTGGCTCAGCACGTTGGTGTGGAACGTCTCGTCGAACGCGTCGGGAAGGGCATCGGCGTCGATGTCGGCGATGCCCCGGTAAAAGTCGAAGATTCCGACGCAGTTGACCAGCGTGTCCAGCCCGCCGAAGGCGTCCACGGCGGCGTCGACCGCTCGTTCGTTGGCGTCGCGAGTGATCGCGTCGCCCTCGACGACCGGAACGCCGGGCAACTGCCGGCTCAGGGCCGCGCACTTGCGCTGATCACGTTCCAGCGCGGCAACTTTCGCGCCCTCGGCGAGAAATGCGTCGATCACCGCCCGGCCGATGCCCGATCCGGCGCCGACGACCAGGGCGCGCTTACCCTCAAGCCAGCCGGTCATCGCCCTCCCCGGCCTCATCGGGCAGCAGCGGCGCGTGGGAATTGCCCACCATCGCGGCCAGGGTGCGGCCGTTCTGCCAAGTCAGGGCCTCGACCTCGAGGGCGTCCAGGGTGATCCATTGCCCGGACCGCGGCGCGCTGATCAGCAACCGCGAGCCGTTTCGGGTGTCGACCCGGCGCACCACCACCTCGGTGAATTCGTTTGCCACGACAAGGGGTTCGCCGACCGCCCCGTCCAGCAGCCGCTGCAGTTCGTCATTCACAGGAACACCGCCAGATTCTGCATCCGTAACACCGACTCGTCGGCGATGATATTGCGCCGGGCCAGCTTCAGTGTCCTTTCGGGACCGCCGCACCAGCGCAGCAGGTCCTGGCGGCCGCACGACAACAAGGCGCTTTCGTTCACGTCGCCCCGGCTGCGGAACAGCAGCTCGGCCGATTCGACCACCAGATGCGCCGGGTCGTCGGCCTCGAACGTGCGCACGTTGGTGATGAAATGACGTAGCCGCGACGGCGGATCCTCGGCCCAGGCATGCTCGGTGCCCATCCGCGCGACCCGCTGACTCAGCGAGTATTTGTCCTCGTCGAAATGCGCCATGCCGGGCCCCCGTGCCGGTGCTGCGTCGAACCCCGCGCCGCGCGCGGTGGTCACCCGCACGGGCATCACGTAGCGGACGTCGTCGGTCAGCGTCTCGAGCCACGCCTCGTACTGCTGGGCGTCCAGCAGGTAGGCCTCCTCCACCAGGAACTGGTGCGCCTGCAAGTGCCGAACATCGTTGAACGGCAATGGCTTTCTCACTAGCCGTTTCCCTGCAGGTAGTCGGCCCACATGTTGAGCAGCGCGCGCTGGTTGTATTCGTTGTAGCCGACCTGCGCGCTGCCCGGCCCGTGGAACGCGTCGGCGGCCAGCGGTTCGACGACGGGGCTGCCGTCGGACAAAAGGCCCATCCGGCTGTTCAGCAACAGCCGACGGGCCATCGAACCGCCGGCCGTGGTGGTCAGCGACACCCAATTTTCCACGTCGTCCTGCTCGAACATGCCGGTCGAACCGAAGCACATCAGATAGGCCTTGTACGAATCCTGTTTGTACTGAGGGGGAGCCGCCGAGTCCACCGCGAACCACGAACACACCTCGGTTTCGTGCTCGCTGACCGGCTGCCACAGCCGGATCGAAATGAACGGCAGCGTTTCGTCGTCGTGGCCGTCGCGCACCTTGGGCCAGTTGTGCACGAAGCTCAGGTTCGGGAAACAGGTGGCGGCCGAGATCATGAACCCGTCCTCGCCGACCAGTCGCTGCTGTCGCGGCGTCCACACGCCTTTGATTCGGCCGATCATGTCGTCGGGATAGCCGACGTAGCGCATCCGCTCCTCGAAGCCGCCCGGCGGAAGTTTGTAGGTGGTGCCGCCGCCCCGGTGCGCCCAGTAGGTGGCGCCGTCCTTGCGCTTCTGCGCTTTCGGCTCGCGGAACAGGCCGATGTCCACGATCGAGGCGTGGGTGTGCGGCGTGTGGTACATGTCGCCGGCGAAATTCTCGGCGCCGATCTTCCAGTTCGCCTTGATGCGCCAGCGCTGCGGCCCCCGCAC
>NZ_LZJB01000084.1:0-8672 GCF_001666895.1 Mycobacterium sp. E3298 | reverse complement strand
TCGTCGGGCGATTCTCCAACATGATGCGCATCGAGGCGGACTGAGCGGTCCGCCGGAATGTTCGTCTGCCTGTGTAACGGAGTCACCAGCCAAACGGTGACCGAGGCGGTGGAAGCCGGGGCCTGCACGACCAAGGAGGTCGCGGCAGCCTGTGGGGCGGGCGCCGACTGCGGGCGCTGCCGGCGAACCGTCCAGGCGATGCTGCGATCGTCGGATCCGAACGGCGCTGCCACCCGGCCGCGGTCTTAGCGGCGAACGCTGCCGTCCGGCGACATCGCCTGGACGGTTCGCCGGCAGCGCCCGCAGTCGGCGCCCGCCCCACAGGCTGCCGCGACCTCCTTGGTCGTGCAGGCCCCGGCTTCCACCGCCTCGGTCACCGTTTGGCTGGTGACTCCGTTACACAGGCAGACGAACATTCCGGCGGACCGCTCAGTCCGCCTCGATGCGCATCATGTTGGAGAATCGCCCGACGAAAACCGGCGGGTAGGGGCCCACCCCGGCGCCGCTCATCCACTCGGCCGCCGCGTCGGGGTGCTCGATCCACCGCCGCGCGCTCTCCTCGTCGGGCAACTCCGACATGATCAGCACCTCGTGCTCGTCGTCGAAGGCCTGGAAGATCCAGGTCTTACGGATGCCGGCCGCGACGAATCTGTCCCTGGCCGAGGCGACTTCGGCGGTGAGCGCCGACACGTCGTGGACGGAGGCGATGGCGGCGACCACGACGCCGGGCGCCTCCGGAGTCGCCGGGGCCTCCGGGACGAACCTGTCCACGATCTCGCCGGCGAAGACCGCGGGAATGTCGTCGACGCCGGCCGCGTCGAACCACTCGAAGAACACGCGCGAGCGCAGCAACTCGACGATCGGCTCGCGACTGTGGACTCCGATCATCACCAGCACCCGGCCGTAGTCATGCGTCGAGGTGTAGACCAGGACGTGGTGGGCGCCGATATCGGCCAGGGCCGCCTTCCTGCGCTCGAGCAGCGGCCATACCCGGCTGGGGTCGGGAACACGATAGTCCGACGCGATGACCATCGAATGAATGTCGCCGTCGCTCAACGAAGTTGATCCTTCATAACTTTCCCGGTCGCATTGAGCGGCAGCTCGTCGAGAAACGCGATGGATCTCGGCGCTTTGAAACCAGCCATCCGCTCCCGGCACCATATCAACAGGTCATCCTCGGAAACCTGGGTTTTCGCCACAACGAAGGCCTTGCCGACCTGGCCCAGGCGATCGTCGGGAACCCCGATCACGGCGGCCTGCGCCACCGCCGGGTGCTCCAGCAGGTAGCCCTCGATCTCCGCCGGGTAGGCGTTGAACCCGCCCACGATGAACATGTCCTTCTTGCGCCCGTCGATCCGCAGCCGGCCCGCCGCATCGAGGCGGCCCAAATCGCCGGTGTGCAACCACCCGTCCGGATCGATCGCCTCGGCGGTGCCCGCCGGGTCGTCGAGGTATCCCTGCATGACGCCGTAGCCGCGGACCAGCACCTCGCCATCGCCGGCGATGCGCACCTCGACCCCGTCGCAGGGCACACCCGCGGTGGTGGCGACGTCCTCGAACGAATCCCCGGGCAGGGACAGCGTGACGTTGCCCGCCTCGGTGAGGCCGTATCCGGTCATCAGCGTCTGGAACGGCAATTCGTCATGGATGCGACGGACCAGCTCGACGGGGATGTCGGCGGCGCCGGTCACGCCGGCGCGCAGGGTCGACAGCTTGGACTTGTCGGCGACGGTCAGCAGCGAGTGGTAGAGCGTCGGCGGCCCGGGAAGCATCGTGATCCGTTCGCGGGCAATCAATTCCACCACGGCGTCGACGTCGAACACCGGCACCGGCAGCATCGTCGCGCCCCGCAGGAATGACGTGATCAGCCCGGCCTTGAGGCCAAAGGTGTGGAAGTAGGGGTTGATCTGCAAGTAACGATCACCCTGGCGCAGATCCGCGAGCGTCGCCCATTCCTCGTACATCCGCAGCGTCTGCCGATGGTTCATCATGGCGCCCTTCGGGCGGCCGGTCGTGCCCGAGGTGAAGATGATGTCGGCGATGTCGCTGCCGTTCACCGCCCGCTCGAACGGTGCACCGCTGGCGAGGAAGTCGGACTTCAGGTCGATGACGGGCGTCCCCGCGGGCGCGGTGTAGTCCTGGCCCAGAAAGCCCTTCTGGACCAGGACGGCCTTGACCTTGCTGCGGGCGATGATGTCGCCCGCTTCGTCCGGCTTGAACCGAGTGTTGACCGGCACCAGCACACCGCCCGCGGTGAGCAGCCCGAAGGCCGCGATGATCCATTCCGCGGAATTCGGCGCCCAGACCGCGACACGATCGCCCTTGTCGACGCCCAGCTCGGCGAAAGCGCCTGCTGCGCAACGGATTCTGTCGACGATCTCGGTGAAGGTGAAGCGCAGCGGACCGTCGACGACCGCTTCCGCGTCGCCGAAGCGGTCCGCCGCGCTCGAGACCATCGCGGGGATGGTCTCCCAATGCTGGCCGGCCGGCGCGCCAGTCACACCGTGACGAGCCGACCGAGGTTGCCACCCATGATCTTCGCCTGGTCGTCGACGGACAGGTGCGACAGCGCGTTGACGTAGAACGTCGGCTCCGCAAGCCCCTCCGGGTGCGGCCAGTCCGAGCCGTACAGCACCTGATCCACCCCGACGAGGCTGATCAGGTCGTCGATGCCGTCCTCGAAGAACGGGCTGACGTGGATCCGGTTCTTGACCATCTCGACGGGGTCGCTCGGGAACGCCTCCGGCGCCTTGCGGAAGACCTCGGCGAGGCCGTCGAGCAGCGGGGTCATCCACTTCGAACCCGCCTCGACGATCGCGACCTTCAGCTTGGGGTGGCGATAGAGCGCGCCGTGGATCACCCACGAGCCCACCGCATCCTGGATCGGCCGCCACTCGTTGAGGATGCCCATCGCGTTGGTCTGGAACGGCAGCATTTCCTGTTCGGCCCCGTCCCACTCGGAGGTGTAGCGGGAGTAGCCGCTGTCGCTGGAATGCATGCCGACCAGGACGTCGTGCTCGACGACGCGCTCCCAGAACGGGTCGAACTCCGGCAGGGCGAACGACCGGGGGCCGCGGAAGCCGGGGACCGGAGCCGGGCGCACCAGAATGCAGCGGGCACCGCGCTTGACCGCCCATTCCAGCTCCTCGATCGCCTTCTCGACGATCGGCAGGGTGATGACCGGCGTGGTGAAGATGCGGTTCTGGTAGTTGAACCCCCAGACGTCGTCGAGCCACTCGTTCAGCGCGTGGACCAGGACGTGGATGGCGACCGGGTCGTCGCGCAGCCGCTCCTCGAGCAGGCTGGCCAGCGTCGGGAACATCAGGGTGCGGTCCAGACCCAGCTCGTTCATCTTCTCCAGCCGCGGGCCGGGTTCGAAGAACGCCGGAATCGCGCGCATCGGCTCGCCGAACAGTTCGCGCTTGGATTTGCCCTCCGGGTTGCCGTACTTGAAGTACTCCTCCCAGGCGCCCGGCCGGGCGACGACCTCGAAGGTCGGGTTGGGGATGTAGTTGCTGATGTGGCCGCGGATCGCGATCTTCGTCCGCCCGTTGACCTGCACGTACTGGACGTAGTCCTGGTACGCCTTGGGCAGGTATTTGGTCAGCGCCTCCGGCGGCTCGTAGAGGTGGTTGTCCGCGTCAAAGATCGGGAACGGGACGTCTTCACGATGCGACAACTGGCCCATGGAATCCTCCTTCTTGATTTACGAGAATACTATTCTCTACGGGCGTCGAATCGCAACGCCGCCCGCCGATTGCGGTTCCGAGCGGTCAGCAGGTGACGACGATTTTGAACGTCGCGGTGGCCGGCTCACCGGGTTTGTCGGTCTTGTAGCCGTTGGCGGTGCCGCTGACGGTGAACTTGTCACCGGTAACGCTCAGGTCGGCGTTGCCGCCGTCGCCCCGGGAGTACATCCCGCTGAACCCGCCCAGGTTCTGGATGCGGACGGACTCGGCGGACGCGGGTTGCGCGTTTTCGTCGATGACGATCTTGGCGCCGGCGAAGTTGCCGCCGATGTCGATCGTCCGGGTCCACTGCAACTGGCCGCACTTCACGATGTGGAAGGTCCGGTCGTTACCGTCGACCGTCACCGAGGCGGTGCTGGAGATCTGGGTCGACGGTCGCGACGCGCAACCCGCAACTGCGGCGACGGCCAGTGCCGCCGCGACCGTGGCCACGCTTCGATCCAGCACCGAGCACCCCTGTCTTCGTTGACGATAGCCCTTCGGCCTGCGACGACGATGTTATTCTCGCACCGAGAGAATGCCAATATCGTGCATTTTCATCCGAGGAGTGAATGACGCATGGTGGACCTGGAGATCGACGACGGGTTGGCGGTGCTGACCATCGATCGCCCGCAAGCGCGCAATGCCATCGCGCTGGACACCATGCAGCAGCTGGAGAAGGCGCTCGACGCAGCGGCGGGCGCCAAAGCCTTGGTGATCAAGGGCGCGGGTGATCGGGCCTTCGTATCCGGCGGCGACCTCAAGGAGCTGCGCGCACTGCGGACGGAAGAGGATGCCGCGGCGATGGCCAAGCGGATGCGAGCGATATGCGACCAATTGGCCAGCTTCCCGGCGCCGGTGATCGCCGCGCTGAATGGCCACGCCTTCGGCGGCGGCGCCGAAGTCGCGGTCGCCGCCGACATCCGGCTGGCGGCCGACGACGTCAAGATCGCCTTCAACCAGGTGGAGCTGGAGATCATGCCGGCCTGGGGCGGCGCCGAGCGGCTGGCCGCGCTCGTCGGCAAGAGCAGGGCGCTGTTGCTGGCCGGCACCGGAACCGCCCTCACGGCGGCCGAGGCGCAACGAGTCGGCCTGGTCGATCGGGTGCTGCCGCGCGCGGAGTTCGACGCGGGATGGCAATCCGTCGCCAGGTCGTTGGCCCGGCACCCGGCGACCGAGATAAAGCGCGTAATCAGCGGGGTTTCGGCCGACGAAGCGATAGCATCCTTTGCGCGGCTGTGGGTCGCCGACGCACACTGGCGGGCCGCGGAGCGGGTCATGAACCGCACCACGAGTGCGGGACGGGCGGCTGGAGGAGCGAGATGACGGGCAGACGATTGGGCGTGGGCGCAGCGACCCTGTCGGCGTTGCTGGTTGGTGCGACCGGCTCGGTCGTGAGCGCCGCGCACGCCGTCGCCGACCCGGTGATGCATCACGTCAAGTACACCGTCACCGCGCAGAATCCGATCTACACCGACATCTACTACCTGGACCACCAGCCGGAGAAGTTCTCCGACTACAGCCACAACCCCTACTCGTTCACGCCGCACGTCGATGTCGATCTCGGCCCGGGCAAACCGTGGAGCTTCGACCTGGACATGTCGAACCCCGATGACTACGCGATGGTCGTGGCGAGCACGGGCACCGAGCCCGGCACGCCGGGGCTTCACTGTGATCTGGCGGTGGACGGGGCCGTCGTCGTGTCCAAGGACGGCCCCAAAGGCGTGCTCTGCTCGCTGCGCAACTGGTGAACTACCCAGGTCGGCGGGACATCCTCGATCGGTCGCGGCTCGCCCTCTAGGCGACGCAGGTATTGCTCGACCAACTCCACGGTCTCGGCGTGACCGCCGGACATGCCGATCGCCTGCTCAAGCACCAGCATGCGCGACAAACTGGTCATCAACACCGTCCAGACCACCGCCGGCACGTCCTCGTTGCCCGCGCCGTAACGCTGCAACGCGGCGGCCACCGCTTTGCGCTGCTCCTCGCGGAAACGTTCGGCGTAGTAGGCGATTTCGGCCCGCATGTCTTTGCGATGATTGGCCAACGCCATGAATTCCATCGAAATCCGGGTGAAGCCCGGATCGGTGCCGAACCGCCAGAGCGCCCACAAGGGTTGCGGCGATTGCAGCAGCTGGGCCTGCGCCTGCAGTCCTTCGTCGGCGCGGCGGCGGAAGACCTCCAGAAACAGCTCCTCCATGGTGCGGAAGTAGTAGTGCACCAACTGCGGTTTCAGCCCCGCCTTGTTCGCGAGGCGGCGTGACGTCACGGCGGCATAGCCCTCTTCGAGCATCAGCTGCTCGGCCGCGTCGAGCAGCAGGCCGCGATTCTTCGCGTCCGGCGCCCCGATCCGGCGGGCCGCAGAAGCAGATGTCATGCCGTCACTCCATGCTCTCGAGATTCCGGTGTCGACCTAGTCAAATCGTAGCCAGGTCATCGCTCTGCCCCGGCGTTGCGATCTTGACCCTGACATTACCGCCATGCTAAGCAGGTGCTCAGCACATTTCGGTTTCGAGATCGCGCGGCCCCATGCCCCTGCCGCCGAACACAGCCGGTAATCCAAGCCAGGGAGACGCAATCCGATGAGCGATTACGAGTCGATCGACTTCTTCACCGACCCGTCTCTGGTGCCCGATCCGCACCCCTACTTCGATTACCTGCGCAGCCAGAACCCGGTGTTGCGGCTGCCGCACTATGGCGTCGTCGCGGTCACGGGCTACGACGAAGCCTGCGAGATCTACAAGGATCCCGACACGTTCTCCAACATCGTCGCGCTGGGCGGCCCGTTCCCGCCGCTGCCGTTCACGCCCGAAGGCGACGACATCAGCGCCCAGATCGATGCGCACCGCAGCTCCTTCCCCATGTTCGAGCACATGGTCACCATGGATCCGCCGGACCACACCAAGGCCCGGTCCGTGCTGGCCAAGCTGCTGACCCCCAGCCGGCTGAAGCACAACGAGGAGTTCATGTGGCGCCTGGCCGACCGGCAGCTCGACGAGTTCCTGCAGAACGGCGAGTGCGAGTTCATCGCCGAATACTCAAAGCCGTTCGCCACCTTGGTGATCGCCGACCTGCTCGGCGTGCCCGAGGAAGACCACAAGGAGTTCCGCTCCGTCCTCGGTGCCGATAGGCCCGGTCGAGTGGGCGCCCTCGACCACGAGTCGGTCGGCATCAACCCGCTGGAGTGGCTCGACGACAAGTTCTGCAACTACATCGAGGACCGGCGGCGCGAGCCGCGTAACGACGTGTTGACCTCGCTCGCCTCGGCGAAGTATCCGGACGGGTCGACGCCCCCGGTGATCGAGGTGGTCCGCTCGGCGACGTTCCTGTTCGCCGCGGGCCAGGAGACGACGGCCAAGCTGCTCAGCGCGGCACTTCAGGTGCTCGGTGACCGACCGGACATCCAGCAGGAGCTGCGCGAGGACCGCAGCCTGATCCCGGGGTTCATCGAGGAATCGTTACGGATGGACAGCCCCGTCAAGAGCGACTCGCGGCTGGCCCGCAAGGCCACCACCGTCGGGGGTGTCGACATCCCCGCCGGCACGGTGGTGATGATCCTGCCGGGCGCCGCGAACCGCGACCCGCGTCGGTTCTCCAACCCGCACGAATTCGACCTGCGCCGCAAGAACGTTCGCGAGCACATGGCGTTCGCCCGGGGTGTCCACTCCTGTCCGGGCGGTCCGCTCGCCCGAGTCGAGGGCCGCGTTTCGATCGAACGCATCCTGGACCGGATGCCGCACATCGAGATCGACGAAGCCCATCACGGCCCGGCCGCCGAGCGTCGCTACACCTACGAGCCGACGTACATCCTGCGCGGCCTGAGCGAACTCCACCTCACGTTCACCACCGCGGACGCGGTCGCGGTCGCGGGCTGAATCAGAGGTACAAGCCGACGAAGTAACAGCTGAGCAGGGCGACGCCCATCAGCAGCACCCACGCGTCCGTAAGCCGGCACAGCAGCACGGGAGCGTTGCGCACCTCCATGAACTCTCGAAAAATGATGCGCACCTTGACAAGTGCGATCACGATGACGCTCGACGTCACCACCGCGCTGGATCTCAGCGATCCGCCCGCGGAATGGTCTAGCCACAGATAGGTCAGCGTCAGCGACGCCAGGATCAGCCACACCACCAGCAGCCGTTTGTTGAATTTGATTCCGATCACCTCACCACATACAGCAACGCGAAGATGAGTACCCACAGGAAATCGACGGTGTGCCAGTAGGTCGCGCAGGTTTCGACGAGCTGCTGAGATTCCCGCGTTTCGTGGGCTTTTCGCGCCTTCCCGCGAAGTTGGTAGACGATGACGCCGAGGGCGACGAAACCGATCAGCAGGTGTACGAAGTGGATGCCGGTGAGGAAGAAATAATAGGTGAAAAAATCGTTGCTGCCCAAACCGTTACCCGTGCCGACCAGTCGGGCCCACTCGAAGACCTTGCCGAGCAGGAAGACCACCGCGAACCCCGCCGTGATGAACGCGTCCCGCAGTGCCGCCGGGTAGGCGCCGGCGCGGGCGGACTGGACACACCGCGCCACCGACCACGAGCTCAGGAGCAGGACAAGGGTGTTGAATACCCCGATGCGCAGGTCGAGGTGCGCCTGCGACTGCAGAAACAGCTCAGGATCGCGAGCCCGGGAGAACAGATAGAAGCCGAAATACGCTGTGAAGACCAGTGTCTCGAACAGCACGAAGGCCCACATGTCGGGTTGACCGGGCACGAATCTGGATCGTTGGTTCTCGTCGGCCACCTCGGTCATCAGGCAGCTGCCTCTTTTGCCGGCAGCTTGGGCAGTGGTCCGGTACCGAAGTCTTCGCGGCGGATCATTTGAAATAGCATCACGATGAAAGTGACTTGGTAGACGCCGAATACGACCATGTCCAGCCACCAGGCAATCTCGCCGTCCCACGCGAACACGCCGCGCCGGAAGATCCAGCACGGTGCCA
>NZ_LZJB01000083.1:0-16591 GCF_001666895.1 Mycobacterium sp. E3298 | reverse complement strand
CCCCAACCACAACGACGCAAAGGCGCGCGCGGAGGGTGGCGCTTTTGGGCTTCGGTTGCAGTGGCCGGCACGCGGGCGGGGGGTGCGGCGGTCTCGGCGAAATCGCGCGGCCAATCGGCCCGCGCCCGAAATCGACTATGGGATCAACCTGGTCCGCTGACGTCAGCGTGCCCAGGCCGGTGATTCGGCCGCGGCGCGCAATGCGTCGACGATGCGCTGTTCTTTCTCGCCGAACCGCTCGGTGGGCGCAGGCACGGAGATGGCAACCACGTTGTCACCCACGGTGCGCCGCGCGATGGCGGCTGCCGAGATCCCCGGGGTGTGCTCGTCGCGATCGAAAGCGATTCCGGTGCGCCGGATTTCGGCGACCTCTCCGCGGAGCCGGTCGGCGGCCTCGGCACCCAATCGGGACATGACCGACTCGGCGTCGGCGTCGTCCAGCGCCGCGAGGGCGGCCTTGCCGTTCGCCGTCGACTCGAGGGGGAACCGGACGCCGACCGCGGAGACCGCGCGCAGGCGATGCGACGATTCCAACTGATCGACGAACCACATCCGCTGCCCCCGCAGCACCGACAGGTCGACCGTCTCGCCGTCGGTCGCGCGCGCCACCCGCTCGATCGTGGGGCGGAAGACCGCCGTGATGTGCGCCCCGTCGGAATTGCCGAATCCCAACAGGCGGTCGCCGAGGGCAATGCGGCCCTGCCCGTCGACGCTGGCCAAGCCCACCTCGACCAGACCGACCAGCAGCCGCCGCGCCGTCGACTTGGCCAGCCCGAGCCGCTCGCCGAGGTCGACCAGACGCAGCCGCCCCGGCTCGGCGGCGATCTCGTCCAGCGCGGCGGCCGCGCGGCGTAGCACCTGGATGCCTTCGTCGCGACCAGTTGGCGAATTTTCCCCCGTGGACGGCATTCCTCCACTATAGTGTTCCGCATCCCGGATCACAAAGATCCGAACTCCGAATCAAAGGGGATGGTCGATGAGCGGGCTGCCGGCCGGACGGCACTACTTTCGGGGTGATGACGGCTACGAGGCGGCCCGCCGGGGCACCGTGTGGCACCAGCGGGTGCCCGAGCGCCACCCCGAGGTGATCGTGCAGGCCATCGACGCCGACGACATCGTCGCCGGCATCCGGTACGCCACGACCCACGGGCTCAAGGTCAGCATCGTTTCGGGCGGACACAGCTTCGCGGCCAGCCACCTGCGCGATGGTTCCGTGCTGCTCGACGTCAGCCGGCTCGACCACGCCGTCATCGACGCCGAGAAGCGCCTCGCCCAAGTGGGTCCGGGCAAGGGCGGCAGCCTGCTGATGGCCGACCTCGAGGCGCAGGGGCTGTTCTTTCCCGGTGGCCACTGCAAGGGCGTCTGTCTGGGCGGCTACCTGCTGCAGGGCGGCTACGGCTGGAACAGCCGCGTCTACGGCCCGGCCTGCGAGAGCGTCATCGGCCTCGACGTCGTGACCGCCGAAGGCGAACAGATTCACTGCGACGCCAGCAACAACGCCGACCTCTACTGGGCCGCCCGCGGCGCCGGCCCCGGCTTCTTCGGCGTGGTCACCTCGTTCTACCTCAAGCTCTATCCGCGACCGGTCGCCTGCGGCACCAGCGTCTACGTCTACCCGTTTGAGCTGGCCGACGAGGTCTTCACATGGACCCGCGCGGTCAGTGCCGAAGTGGACCCCCGCGTCGAGCTGCAGGCCGTGGCCTCACGCGGTGAACCGAACATGGGCATCGACACCCCGGTCATCTCGCTGGCGTCGCCCGCCTTCGCGGACTCCGACGAGGAGGCGGAAAAGGCCCTGGCGCTGTTCGGCAGCTGCCCGGTCGCCGATCGGGCGCTCGTCAAGATTCCTTATATGCCAACCGATTTGCCGAGCTGGTATGACGTCGCGATGAGCCACTACCTGTCCGACCACCACTACGCCGTCGACAACATGTGGACGTCGGCACCGGCCGAGGACCTGCTGCCGGGCATCCGGACGATCCTGGACACGATGCCGCCGCATCCCGCGCACTTCCTCTGGCTGAACTGGGGCCCCTGCCCGCCCCGCCAGGACATGGCCTACAGCATCGAGGGCGACATCTACCTCGCGCTCTACGGTTCGTGGAAGGACCCGGCCGACGAGGCCAAGTACGCGGACTGGGCGCGGTCCAACATGGCCGCGATGTCAGAGTTCGCGATCGGCATTCAGCTCGCCGACGAGAACCTCGGCCAGCGGCCCGCGCGGTTCGCCAGTGACGCCGCCATGGCCAAGCTCGACCGCGTGCGCGCCGAGTACGACCCCGACGGCTTGTTCAACAGCTGGATGGGACGACTCTGATGGCCACCGACCTCTATCTGGGCTACCGCGGCGACGACGCGAACACCCCTTTCGGCAAGTTCTTCACGCCCGAAATGGCCCCGCTGCCACGCCACGTCGTGGAGGCGCTCGAACACGGGCCGCAAGGCGCCATGGCGCTGCCGTCGTTCGACGACGCCGCGCGGGTGGCCGACGACGGGTACCAGCAGACCGAGAACGGGTACGGGGCCCTCGACGACGGCGGCTACCAGGTGTCGGTGCGCACCGACATGCCGGGGGTCACCCCGGCGATGTGGTCGTGGTGGTTCGGCTGGCACGGCTGTGACACCCGCCGGTACAAGCTCTGGCATCCCCGGGCGCACCTGGCCGCCGCCTGGAAGGACGGCGACGACACGGGCCGCCGGGGCGCCCGGCGTTACATCGGCCGCTGGTCGCTGATCAGCGAATACATCGGCTCGACAATCCTCAACGGCGCAATCCAATTCGTCGAGCCGGCAAGCATGGGCTGCCCGCCCGACGACGATCGCGCGGTGGCGATCTGTGCCCGGCTCGGATCCAGCGAGGCCCCGGTGGACGTCGGCTGGTTCATCCACCACGTCCGGTCGACCCCCGGCGGCGCGGAGATGCGGTCACGGTTCTGGATGGGCGGACGGCACATCGCGGTGCGCAACGTCCCCGGCGTCGCGTCGCGGGCCGTGCGCCCCATCGCCTCGCGGGTGCTCGGCAACGCCGAGACCAGCGCGCGCAACCTGCTGGTGCACTGCGCCCAGGAGATGAATCATCTGGCGGCCTTCCTGCCGGAGCTCCACGCGGCCTTCGGCGACGAGTAGGCGCGCGGACGCCGCGCTAAGCGGGCGGGAGCTGACGCGGGCCTTCGGGGGCGCCCAACTCGGCCGGCCCGTCCCGCCTGGCGAGCTCCCGATCGTCGCTTCGCCGCGCCTTCCCGAGCGACCGCGCGTGCCGGTCCGGACCGCCCAGCCGTGAGTGCGGGGACGGGCCGGTTCGGTCTCGGGCCGAGTCGACGAAAGCTCTTGTAGGGAAGGGGGATTCGCCCGTCTCCGAAGGCCGCTCGGCACGTTCGCCAGGCTCGGAGCTTTCGGAGTCGACCGTGACTTTGTGGGTGCGTCGCATCGAGAAGGTGAACTCCTCGACCTCTTCGAAGACCTGGCGCGCGGTGCGCAGCGGTGCGGTCGTGGTGTCGATCACCCGCCCCACAAACGGGGGCACCAACGGGCGAATCCATCGCGCGGCGGCCTTGGTGGCGTCGGGAATCGACGGGATGAGCGACGTGCCGCGTTCTTCGTGCGCCACCACGTCGCGCTGGACGGGCGCCGGCAGATTCTCCACGTCGGCGATCTGCGCCGGCGCGGGAAGGCCGACAATCGCCCGGCTGGCGGCCTCGGCTTCCGCGGCGATCGGCAGATAGATGTCTTCGTCGGCCGGTTCGATGGGCCGTTGCGACGACGCCCGCACCGGGGGATCGATGGCGTCCGCGATTCGCCGGCGCTGCTGCTCCCGGTCGATCTCGGTCTGCGCCTCGATGGCGAGCCGGGCCTGAGTGAGTTGATGCTCGGCCCACAGGATTTCGGCCTCGCGGCGGACCTCTGCCCGCTTGATCGCGATCGCGGTGTCGGCCTCGAGTTCCGCGCGTTCACGATCCGCGCGTGCCGCCGCGCGCCGGTCGAGCGCGGTCTCGCCGCGCCACCGCCTCAGGATCAGGGGCAACACGTAGAGCAGCACGCAGAACGCGATGGTCAGCAGCCGCAAGGTCAGCGCCCCGGCGTCGGTGCGGGTGAGGTCGTTCATCGCGACCCAGCGAGCGCCCAGGCCGCGATCGGCGCCCGCGACCGCGCCGCGACGCGCCTCGTCGAGTGCTTGCTGCTCGCGGGAGATCCTGGCGTCCAGCTCCGGGGCCTGTCGATCCCGGACCGCGAGCGCATCGTCCAGTTCATGCTGTGCGTCCGCGAGAAGCTCGTTCGCCGTTCGTGTTTCGGGCCCGACACCGGGGACACCCGTGATGCGGGTTTGTGGGCAGGCGGGAGTGGGATGGTATTCGCAGCGGGCGATGACCAGGGCCCGATCCTGCTGCTGATGAGCGCCGTCGACGGCGCCGTCGAGCGCGGCCCGCGCATCCCTGGTTTGTTGCAGGGACGCCGACGCCTGCGCGACGGCCGGCGCCGAGCCGGCATTGCGCAGGGCACGTTCGTCGAGGCGATGGTCGATCGAGCCGGAAAGCAGGACGAGTGCGGCCAGTTCGCCGACGATGACCCCGAGCGCGGTCGCGACCGACGCGCGCCCCGCCGTGCCGACCCGGCCGCGCTGGGACCCGGACGTGGTGGCGCGGGCAACCGCGCCGACCAGCAACCCGAAGACCACCGTCAGCGGCAGTACGGAGGCGAGTGACCAGCGGCCGGTCTCGCCGACCGCCAGGGTCGCGACGAGCACGGCCAGCACCGCCCCGAACAACACCACCGCGCCGGCGCCGGTCTCGGCGGCGTGCGTGGAGCGCTCGCCGCGATCAGCGGGTTCGCGCCATTGCCCGCCGCCGAGCCACGTGAGCAGGCCGGCGGGCCACCACGCCGACCGCTTCTCGGTAACTTCCTGGGCGCACATCGAAAACACCTCCCAAGCCAACAAGCCTCCCAGGCGACCGCCCGTCGGATCGAATCGAAGCCCCCCGGGTGTGGCGTGCCTCACAATCCGACGGCTCGCCGGCCATCCCGGCGGGCGAGCCGTGGTGGTCGCGGATTTGCGCGACGCGTGCAGATCAGCGACGGTTCCGGCGGCCGGCGTGAGACGGTATGAGCCTATGGAGACTCACGATTTTGTCACCTACGAAGAGTTTGGTCGCAGATTCTTCGAGGTCGCTGTCACTCCCGAGCGTGTCGCCGCCGCGTTCGCCGACATCGCCGGCAACGAGTTCGCCATGGAGCCCATCGCGCAGGGCCCCGGCGGAATCGCCAAGGTCAGCGCCAACGTCAAGATCCACGAGCCCAAGGTCACCCGCCGCCTGGGTGACAGCATCACGTTCAGCATCCACATCCCGTTGTCGATCGACCTGCTGCTCGACCTCCGGCTCGACAAGCAGCGGTTCGTCGTCTCCGGAGACATCGCATTGCGGGCCACGGCGCGGGCCGCCGAGCCGCTGTTGCTGATCGTCGACGTCGCGAAGCCCCGGCCTTCCGACATCACCGTCAACGTGTCGTCGAAGTCCTTCCGCGGCGAGGTGCTGCGCATCCTCGCCGGCGTCGACGGCGAAATCCGCCGGTTCGTCGCCCAGTATGTCGCCGAGGAGATCGACTCGCCGCAGTCGCAGGCCGCGCAGATCATCGACGTGGCGCAACAACTGCAGGAGGCCTGGCCCTAGGGCCCCCGGCGCGACGCATAGCCCCGGTCGTCCGCGGGTACTCAGTGCGGGTTGCGCGCCGGGTCGCCTGTGCTGCCGTGCCGGCGCCGACCGCGATCATCGTCGGGGAGGAGCGGGGGAACTTGGCACGTGTAGATGTCTCGGTGTCGTCGGAGGTGGATCCGGAGGCCGCCTGGAAGCTGGCGTCCGACCTGAGTCGGTTCGACGAGTGGATGACGATTTTCGCCGGGTGGCGCGGACCCGTTCCCGACAAGATCGAGGAGGGCACCTGCGTCTCGTCGTGCGTGAAGGTCAAGGGCTTTCGCAACGTCATCCACTGGACGGTGACCCGCTACGACGAGCCGAAAGCGATTGAGCTGCAAGGTCGCGGTCGCGGTGGGATTCGGCTCGGGGTGGCCATGACGGTCACGAGCAAGGATCCCGGAACCGACTTTCATCTCACGGCGGATCTGCGGGGCGGATTGCTCGGCGGGCCGATCGGCGGGTTGGTGGCCCGGGTGCTTCGATCGGATGTAGAGAAGTCCGTGAAGAACCTGGCCGCTCTGCAATAGGGGCTACCGCGCCGCGTGGCCGATCGGCCAATCCCGTTCCGCCTGGCGAATCCGCCTGCGGTCCATGCCAAGCCAGTCCAGCCCGGCACCGAACGCGAGCAGGGCGACGATCGCCGCGGCGACGCCCGCGCCGGCGTGGCCGAGGGCGAAGGTCGCCACGCACACCACGAATGCCAGGGCGGCGGCCACGATGACGACGAGCCCGGGCGTGCGTTCAGCCTGGCGTGCCGAGTCCCGGCGGCTGGTCCGAGCGTGAGCGGGGCTGTGCGTCATGGGGGGCGTCTCCTCTGGTCAATTCCTTTGGGCCGCTTAGTTGTGCTACCCGGAATGCCGTCGGGACAAACGACCGACGCGTCGACGCCGACTACAGCGTCTGATGCCGTCCGAAGTACTTGTGGTCCTCGCTGTAGCCGCCGTAACCGCTGCCGATGTCGCGGTAGTCGGCGACGAACTCGATCCCCTTGATCCACTTCACGAGCTTGAAGCCGTGCTGCAATTCGTTGCGCAGCCGCAGCGGCCTGCCGTGCATGTAGGGGAGAGGTTGGTCGTTCATCTTGTAGGCCAGCATGGTCATGTGGTGGTCCATCTGGCCGATGTGATGGGCGTTGTAGTAGATGCCGCCCGTCGCGCCCAGGCCCATCGAATAGAACACCGCCCAGTTGGCTTCCGGCAGCGGCTTGACGATGTCCATGATCGTCTTCACCTGCACGCCACCCCATTTGGCGACGCCCGACCAGGCCTGGATGCAGAAGTGCTGGCTGATCTGCTCGTGGTAGGGCAGTGCCATCAGGTCCTCGAGCGAGAACTCCATCGGGTGCTCGACGAGACCGTAGACCTTCAGCCGCCAGTCCTTGAAGTCGTTTGCCTCCAGCTCTTTGTACTCGACGGTCTCCGGCAGGCGCCCGTTGCGCCAATGATGCGGCGAGATGTCCTTTTCGGTGAAGGCGCCGGGCTTGGGGTCGAGCTGTTCAAGCATTCGCTGGAACGGGCCCACCAGCGCGTACCCGACCCGCTGAATCACCCGCGGATGACGAATGGTGAAGGGAGTGGCCCAAACCCAGGCGATCGCCGTCACCACCATGGCCGCGGCGAAGATCCAGAAACCCACCCAGCTGTTGTCGTCGCGCGAGGCGAACATGTGGTTGAGGTTTCGCAGCGCACTGGTCGTCAACACCATCGTGACGTGCACCAGGATGAAGAACAGGAAATAGACGAGCACCACGAAATGCAGCGATCGCGCGTGCTGAATGCTCAGCCGCTTGCTGAGCCAGTGCACCCGCTGCGACAACGCGGGCGACATTCCCAGGCCGGTGATCAAAGCCGCGGGCGCGGCGATGAAAACCGTGGTGAAGTAGGACAACAACTGCAGGCCGTTGTAGGCGACCCAGCCGTTGTCGGTCGGCCAGTCCAGCGACAGATATTGAATGGCCACCGACGCCGCGTTGGGGAAGACGTCCCAGCTGGTCGGCACGATGTGGCGCCACTGCCCGGTGGCGAACAGGAGCACATAGAAGACCGCCCCGTTGACGAGCCACAGCACGTCCACGCCGAGGTGCCACCACCGGGCCAGCCCGATCGAGTGCCGGAAGCCGGGCAGGCCCAATTGCGGTGGGAGGGCGACGGTGTCGGCGTTGGCCGTCCACAGCTCGTCGTCCGGCACGGGCGGACCGACCCGCAGCCACTCGTCCTTACCCGGGGTGGCGTTGCGGCTGAAATAGAGCCGGGGATGGTCGCAGAGGATCTGGATTCCCGTCCTGATGATGAACATCATCATGAACAGGTTGAAGAAGTGCGTCCAGCCGATCCAGGCCGGCAGGCCGGGAGCGACGCCGGAGCGGTCCGTGCCGGGATGACGCTGGATGAACGACTGCACCGCCGGCATGTTGTGCAGGCCCTTGCCCACGGCCACACCGGCGATCAGCAGGGCAAAGCCGATGGGTATCAGCCAGAGCAGATTGAACCACCGGTCGCGGCCGACGCGCAGCTTCGGGGCGGTGGCCCGGCGGGTGAGGTCGAAGCCGCCACCGTAGGTCTCCACGTCGATGACGTCCTCGGCGGTGTGAATCTCGTTGCGGTAGTCCGGGGGAGACTGCAGCGGCGTGCCCACTCTCAGTGTCGACACGCCGCCGGCCGGATTGACGTCTGAGTTCCGTTGTTCGGTGTTCGTCACGAGGCCGAATTTACACGGGTCGACTTGTAGAAATTGGACACGATCAGGAAGAAACGCCGCGTCCCGAGCCCGGGGCGACGTACTTTCGCTGCCGACGGTCCGATTCGGGCGAAATCCGCCCGCCGCACCGGCCCTCAACACCGCAACTGCCCGACGAATCAGGCGCTTACACCGAAGATGCGGTTTATGGACGCCCGCTGTGAGTTGGCGCAGAGTCTTCTGGAAGGCCGCTGGATCGGGTCGTGTCGTCGAACCGGGCGGCCCGAACTATCTCAACCGGGTTGACGGCGAACGCCCGCGGAACGCCGGAGCGGTCGCCGTCGCCGTCGGGCTTCGGGCTAAGCGGTGAGGGCCGAATTCGTGCGTGGACACGTTTCAGCAAAATGAATTCGAACGCGAAAAACTCAACGGTCCCGCGAATACCGGGTTATCGTACGGCGTCCGGTTGCCGGCCTGAAATACGGGCGACATCCCGGCAAATGAAAATTACAAATCGAGTTGGAGGATTGTATGACCCGTCGGTGGTTGTTTATGGCCCTCGTAGTTGCCACAGCACTAATGACCGGCTGCTCCAGCAGCAAACCCGCGAGTTCGGGATCGAGTTCGGCTGCAAGCAGCAGTTCGACCACCACAGCTACTACGTCGGCATCCGCGGCGTCCAGCGATACCAGCACGGCAAACGCGCCGGCAGTCGCGACCTTGGATTCCAGCCAATGTGTCGACGTCACCGGGGCGAATGTGGATCTGCTCGCCGCATCGGACAAGGACGCCGCGCGCAAGGCCGCTGACACCCTGGAGCGGTACAACCCGCCGGCTTCCGTCAAAGACGCCATCGAACACTTCGTCACCACGGGTGGCGCGCACTTCGATGACCCGGATTACACGAAAAACAACAAGACCGTCGACGGCTGGGTCAAGCAGGTCTGCCCCAGTTAACGACCGCACCTCAATAGCTGCCGCTAGGCCGGGTCGCGCGGCCGTACACGGCGGAAACCTTATTGGCCTCAGAAGCTAACAGGCGCGCTATCGACGTCCGTGGGCGCGATTGCGCTGCGCACGGCCTCGGCGAGGGTGGCCGCCCGGACATCGGTGAACACGTCCTCCAGGAGCACCGGGCGGCCATCGGGGCCGGTCAGCGGCACCCGCCAGTTGGGGTACTCGTCGGTGGTCCCGGGCTGGTTCTGGGTCCGCCGGTCACCCACCGCGTCGGTCAGGGCCACGCCCACCAGGCGCGACGGGGTCCGCCCCAGATACCGGTACAAGGCACAGATGATGCTTTCCTCGTCGGTGTCGGCGTCGCCGAGCAGCCCCACCCGCCGCAACTCGGCCAGCCAGGCCGCGAGCTCGGCCCTGTCGGCGGCAAGCTCGTCTTCAGCGGGGCGGGTCAGCAGTCCAAGCGACTCGCGCAGCCGCACGTGGTCGCCCGCCAGGTAGCCGGCCGTCGGCGGCAGATCGTGGGTGGTCACCGACGACAGGCAGTACTCGCGCCAGCGCTCGGCCGGCAGCGGGCCGCCGGCCCCGTCGCGGTCGAGCTCGAACCAGAGGATCGATGTGCCGAGCAACCCGCGCAGCAGCAGGTAGTCGCGCACCCACGGTTCGACCGTGCCGAGGTCCTCGCCGACGACCAGCGCGCCGGCGCGGTGTGCTTCCAACGCGACGATGCCGATCATCGCCTCGTGGTCGTAGCGAACGTAGGTGCCCTCGGTGGGCGGTGCGCCCTCCGGGATCCACCAGAGCCGGAACAGCCCGATGATGTGGTCGATCCGCACACCACCGGCATGCCGCAGCACCGAGCGGATCAACGCCCGAAAGGGGCGGTATTCCTCCGCATCCAGCCGATCCGGCCGCCACGGCGGCTGGGACCAGTCCTGGCCGAGTTGGTTGAACTCGTCGGGCGGGGCACCGGCGGTGACGCCCAGCGCCAGCACATCCTGCAGCGCCCACGCGTCGGCGCCGTCGGGATGCACGCCGACCGCCAGGTCGTGCATCACGCCCAGCGCCATTCCGGCCCGGACCGCCCGCGACTGCGCCGCGGCGAGTTGCTCATCGAGTTGCCATTGCAGCCACCGGTGGAAATCGACCGTGTCCGAATGCTTTTCGACAAAACCTGCGACACCGCTCGCCTGGGGATGCCGCAGCTTCTGCGGCCAGGAATGCCAGTCGGCGCCGTATTTCTCGGCCAGGGCGCACCAGGTGGCGAAGTCGTCGAGCGCGCGGCCTTCACGGGCGCGGAAGGCTTCGTAGGAAAGTTCGCGGCCCGCCGACCGCGGCACCCGATGCAGCAGCTCGAGCGCGGCGCGCTTGGCCGCCCACGCGCTGTCGCGGTCGATCGAGTCCAGTCGGGCGGCGCGCTGTTGCACGTCGAAGCGCAGCCGCCGCACCCGGCTTCGCTTGGGCAGCGCGGCGAACTCGGGGATCGCCTCGACGTGAAGGTAGAGGGGGTTGACGAAGCGCCGCGAGGTAGGCAGGTAGGGCGAGGGCTCCATGGGGGTCGTCGGAGCGGCGGCATGCAGCGGATTGACCAACAAGTAGTCGGCGCCGTGCCGCGTCGCCGACCACACCGCCAGGTCCGTCAGGTCCGTCAGGTCGCCGACCCCCCAGGACTGGCTCGACCGCACGCTGTAGAGCTGGGCGGCCAGCCCCCAGCCGCGCCGGGCCCCGAGCCGCTCCGGCAGCCCGAGCCAGTCCGGCGTCATGATCAGCGCGGTGCTGGTCTCGCCGTCGCCGGACCGCAGGTGCACCCGGTGGTAGCCCAGCGGCAGGTCGGGCGGCAGTACGAAGCTGGCCTCGCCCACCCAGCGCCCGTTCAGTTCGAACGGCGGGGTGAAGTTGTCCACCTGCTGGATCCCGCCGCGCACGGTGCCGTCTTCGAGCTCTAACCACACCTCGGCGGGGTCGCCGTGGGTCACGTGCACCCAGAACCGGGCCTGCTCGCCGGTCCGGCCGACGATGGTCGCAGGCAGCCGCCGCGCCCAATGCGACCGCAGCTTCGCGGCCAGGGCCACGTTGCGCTCCTGCTCGGTTCCGGCCGCCACGCCGAGCGCGGCCAGCACGGCCACCAGCGTGGCCTCGGCGACGAGCACCCGCCGCCCGGTCCAGTCCTGATACTCGGTCGCGATGCCGTATCGCCTGGCAAGTTCGACCAGCGACGGCGCGAGCTCACTCATACCGCTCATCTTGGTGCCAGAAATCGCCCGCCGACCAATCGGGGAGAGGCGGCGACCCGGCCCGCGACCGCCGCCGCCCGGTTTGCCGGCCGGTGCTGCGTCGCGCCGTGCGCCGAGGGCGCACGCTCGACAGGACGGGCGCGCCATTCGCCATTACGATGCCCTCAGAGACATGAGGAGTCCGGGCGGGATCGGCGGGGAACAAAAAGTGCCAGCTCAACGGCGCCTGGCGCGTGGCGCACGCCGGCGGCCCGGCGAGCTGCCGACGACCGGACGCCCGCAGATGAAGCAGATGCAGCAGCGAACGTCATCGTCGCCGCGTGGCGAGGCCCGTACCGGTGCCTTACGGTTGTCGATGTAATTCGCGCAGCGGAAATTTTCACAGGACAATATCCAGGCGTTCTAGCAGACCGGATGGTGAATTAAGTGGCGGAAGAGAGTCGCGGGCAGCGCGGGTCGGGGTATGGCCTCGGGCTGTCGACGCGGACCCAGGTGACCGGCTACCAGTTCCTCGCTCGCCGCACCGCAATGGCGCTCACCCGCTGGCGCGTCCGCATGGAGGTCGAGCCGGGGCGGCGCCAGACGCTGGCCGTGGTGGCGTCGGTGTCGGCGGCGCTGGTGATCTGCCTGGGCGCCTTGCTGTACTCCTTCCTCAGCCCGGCCGGCCAGGTCGGGGATTCGCCGATCATCGCCGACCGTGACTCCGGCGCCCTGTACGTCCGCGTGGGTGACCGGTTGTATCCGGCGCTGAACCTGGCGTCGGCGCGCCTGATCACCGGCCGCCCGGACAACCCGCACCTGGTCAAGTCCAACCAGATCGCCAGCCTGCCGCGCGGCCCGATGGTGGGCATCCCGGGCGCGCCGTCGAACTTCCACACCACCAGCCCGGCCACGTCGTCGTGGCTGGTGTGTGACACCGTCGCCACCTCGACCGGTGTCAGCGCACCGTCCGGCGTGACGGTGACCGTCATCGACGGGAACCCCGACCTCAGCAACCACCGGCGCGTGCTGAACGGGTCGGACGCGGTGGTGCTGAACTACGGCGGGGACGCGTGGGTGATCCGGGAGGGACGCCGGTCACGGATCGATGCGACCAACCGGTCGGTGCTGTTGCCGCTGGGCCTGACGCCCGAGCAGGTCGGCCAGGCCAAGCCCATGAGCCGCGCCCTGTTCGACGCGTTGCCGGTGGGACCCGAACTGACCGTGCCCCAGATCCCGAACGCGGGCGCCGGCGCATCCTTCCCGAACGCGCCCGGCCCGATCGGCACGGTGATCGTCACACCGCAAATCAGTGGGCCGCAACAATATTCGCTGGTGCTGGCCGACGGCGTGCAGACCCTCCCGCCGTTGGTGGCCCAGATTCTGCAGAACGCCGGGCCGGGCAACACCAAACCGGTGACCGTCGAACCGTCCGCCCTGGCGAAGATGCCCGTGGTCAACAAGCTGGATCTGTCCTCCTACCCGGACGCCCCGCTGAACGTCTCGGACATCCGCGAGAACCCGTCGACCTGCTGGTGGTGGCAGAAGACCTCCGGTGAAAACCGGGCCCGCATCCAGGTGGTGTCCGGCCCGACCATCCCGGTGGCGGCCAAGGACGAGAACAAGGTGGTCTCGCTGGTCAAGGCCGACACGACGGGCCGCGTGGCCGACCAGGTCTTCTTCGGGCCCGACTACGGAAACTTCGTGGCCGTCACCGGCAACGACCCGGGCGCCAAGACGACGGAATCGCTGTGGTGGGTGACGGACGCCGGCGCCCGGTTCGGGGTCGACGACACCCGCGACGTGCGTGAGGCGTTGGGCCTCAAGACCAAACCGAGCCTGGCGCCGTGGGTGGCGCTGCGGCTGCTCCCGCAAGGCCCGACCTTGTCGCGCGCGGACGCGCTCGTGGAGCACGACACCCTACCGATGGATATGTCCCCAGGAGAATTGGCGGTACCTAAGTGAAACGCGGGTTTGCACGGCCGACACCGGAGAAGCCTCCGGTCATCAAGCCGGAGAACATCGTCCTTCCGACGCCCCTGAGCATTCCGCCGCCCGAGGGCAAGCCCGTGTGGCTGATCATCGTCGGCGTCCTGGTGATCGGCCTGCTGATCGGCATGGTCGCAATGGTCTTCGGCAGCGGCTCGCGCGTGTTCGGCGGCGCCGGCGCGATCTTCCCGATCTTCATGATCGGTGGCGTCGCGATGATGATGTTCGGCGGCCGATTCGGCGGTCAGCAGCAGATGAGCCGGCCCAAGCTGGACGCGATGCGCGCCCAGTTCATGCTGATGCTGGACATGCTGCGCGAGACCGCCCACGAGTCGGCCGACAGCATGGACGCCAACTACCGGTGGTACCACCCGGCGCCCACCACGCTGGCCGCCGCGGTCGGCAGCTCACGCATGTGGGAGCGCAAGCCCGACGGCAAGGACCTCAACTTCGGTGTGGTCCGCGTCGGCGTCGGCATGACGCGTCCCGAGGTGACCTGGGGTGAGCCCCAGAACATGCCGACCGACATCGAGCTGGAGCCGGTGACCGGTAAGGCGCTGCAGGAATTCGGCCGCTACCAGAGCGTCGTCTACAACCTGCCCAAGATGATCTCGCTGCTCGTCGAACCCTGGTACGCGCTCAACGGGGACCGCGAGCAAGTGCTGGGACTGATGCGGGCGATCATCTGCCAGCTGGCGTTCTCGCACGGCCCCGACCACGTCCAGATGGTCGTCGTCACCGCCGACCTGGACGAGTGGGATTGGGTCAAATGGCTTCCGCACTTCGGCGACCCACGGCGCCAGGACGCCGCGGGCAACGCGCGGATGGTCTACAGCTCGGTACGCGAGTTCGCCGCCGAGCAGTCCGAATTGTTCGCCGGACGTGGCTCTTTCACGCCCCGGCACGCCAGCTCGTCGGCGCAGACCCCGACGCCGCACACGGTGATCGTCGCGGACGTCGTCGACCCCCAGTGGGAATTCGTGATCAGCGCCGAGGGCATCGACGGGGTGACCTTCTTCGACCTGACCGGCTCCTCGATGTGGACCTCGGTTCCGGAGCGCACCCTGCGGTTCGACGACAAGGGCATCATCGAGGCGCTGCCCCGCGACCGCGACACCTGGATGGTGATCGACGAGAAGCCGTGGTTCTTCGCGCTGACCGACCACATCAGCGTCGCCGAGGCGGAGGAGTTCGCCCAGGCGCTGGCCCGCTGGCGCCTCGCCGAGGCCTACGAGGAGATCGGCCAGCGGGTGGCCCACATCGGCGCCCGGGACATCATGGCCTACTACGGAATCGACGACCCGGGTCAGATCGATTTCGAGGCGCTGTGGGGCGCGCGTAACGACTCGATGGGCCGGTCGCGGTTGCGGGCACCGTTCGGGGTTCGTTCCGACAACGGCGAGCTGCTGTTCCTGGACATGAAGTCCCTCGACGAGGGCGGTGACGGCCCGCACGGCGTCATGTCCGGCACGACGGGTTCGGGTAAATCGACGCTGGTGCGGACCGTGATCGAGTCGCTGATGCTCAGCCACCCGCCGGAGGAGCTGCAGTTCGTGCTGGCGGACCTCAAGGGTGGGTCGGCGGTCAAGCCGTTCGCCGGGGTCCCGCACGTGTCGCGCATCATCACCGACCTGGAAGAGGACCAGGCGCTGATGGAGCGCTTCCTGGACGCCCTGTGGGGCGAGATCGCCCGCCGCAAGGCGATTTGCGACAGCGCCGGCGTCGACGACGCCAAGGAGTACAACTCGGTCCGGCTCCGGATGCAGGCCCGCGGCCAGGACATGGCGCCGCTGCCGATGCTCGTGGTGGTCATCGACGAGTTCTACGAATGGTTCCGGATCATGCCGACCGCGGTCGACGTGCTCGACTCGATCGGCCGGCAGGGCCGCGCCTACTGGATCCACCTGATGATGGCGTCACAGACCATCGAGAGCCGCGCCGAAAAGCTGATGGAGAACATGGGTTACCGGCTGGTGCTGAAGGCGCGCACCGCGGGCGCCGCGCAGGCGGCCGGCGTGCCGAACGCCGTCAACTTGCCGGCGCAGGCGGGCCTGGGTTACTTCCGCCGCAGCCTGGAGGACATCGTCCGGTTCCAGGCCGAGTTCCTTTGGCGGGACTACTTCCCCCGCGGGCTCACCGACGACGGCGACGAGGCGCCGGCGTTGGTGCACAGCATCGACTACGTTCGCCCGCAGCTGTTCACCAATTCGTTCACCCCGCTCGAGGTCAGCGTGGGCGGCCCGGAGCTCACCCCGGCCGCGATCACCAACGGCGAGACGCTCGGGGCCGACGAGGTCGGCGACGACGACGTCGAGGGCATCCGGGTGCCGAAGGTCGGCACGGTGATCATCGATCAGCTGCGCAAGATCGACTTCGAGCCGTACCGGTTGTGGCAGCCGCCGCTGAACCAGCCGGTTCCGATCGACGACTTGGTCGACCGATTCCTCGGCCACCCGTGGCAGGAGAACTACGGCACGGCCCGCGATCTGGTGTTCCCGATCGGGATCATCGACCGGCCCTTCAAGCACGACCAGCCGCCGTGGACGGTGGACACCTCGGGGCCGGGCGCCAACGTCCTCATCCTGGGCGCCGGCGGCTCGGGCAAGACGACGGCACTGCAGACGCTCATCTGCTCGGCCGCGCTGACCCACACCCCCGAGCAGGTCCAGTTCTACTGCCTGGCCTACAGCAGCACCGCGTTGACCACGGTCGCCCGGTTGCCGCACGTCGGTGAGGTCGCCGGCCCGACCGATCCGTACGGCGTGCGCCGAACGGTGGCCGAGCTGCTGGCGTTGGTGCGTCAGCGCAAGAGCACCTTCCTGGAGTACGGCATCGCCTCCATGGAGGTCTTCCGTCGGCGCAAGTTCGGCGGCGAGCCCGGCCCGGTCCCCAACGACGGGTTCGGCGACGTCTACCTGGTGGTGGACAACTACCGGGCGCTGGCCGAAGAGAACGAGGTGCTGATCGAGCAGGTGAACCTGATCATCAACCAGGGCCCGTCGTTCGGGGTCCACGTGGTGGTCACGGCCGATCGCGAATCGGAGCTGCGGCCCCCGGTGCGAAGCGGGTTCG
>NZ_LZJB01000082.1:0-4826 GCF_001666895.1 Mycobacterium sp. E3298 | reverse complement strand
AGTAGCCCAGCACGGCCATCGGGCGGCTCACCGCATTGATGGCAGCGGGCAACGGCTTCGCCCTGCCGTCGGCGCGGCACCAGCGCCGCGTCGCCGCGTTGGGCACGACGCGATGGCGCAGCGGCCAGCTCAGGCCGAACAGGTTGGTCTCGATCGTCGTGTCCGCGTTGGCAACTCGGCGCTGATACTCCCGGTTGGCGTTCGCCTCGTGCGTCATCAGGAAGCGCGTTCCCGCGACCACGCCGCTGGCGCCCGCGGCCAGGGCGGCGCTGGTGTCGGCACCGGTGGCGATGCCGCCGGCGAGAAACACCGGGCGGTGGCCCGCGACGGCCAGCGCCTGGGGCAGGAATTGCAGCGCCGGCACGGTTCCGACGAGGTGGCCACCGGCCTCGCGCCCCTGAGCGATCAAACCGTCGGCGCCCCAACCGATAGCGGCGCGGGCCTGCCCCGGGGTGCCGACCATCACGAAGACGAAGATGCCGGCGTCGCGCAGGTGTCGTACCAGCCCCCGCTTCTCGCCGAAGGCCAGCACGACGGCGTCGACTCCGGCGTCGACGCAGGCCGTGATGTGCCCGCGATGAACGAAGTGCAGCAACAGGTTTACCGCGACCGCGCGGCCCGGCGTCCGCTCGCGCACCTCATCGATGGACGCGCGCAGCCGGCGCGGCGTGGCGATACCCAGGGTGCCCAGGCCGCCCGCCTCGGCGACCGCGGCGGCCAGCGCGGCACCCGCCAGACCGCCGCCCATGCCGGCCTGCGCGACCGGAACGTCCAGGCGCAGGCGGTCCGCGATGTCCACGCCTCACGACGCTACGCGGGTGGTCGAATCGGACCGTGATCGGGCGTAATCTTGACGGCAGATGGATGGGTGCAGACAGCTCAAAAGGCTTGCTGCATAACAGAAAGGTCACAAAATGAGTACAGTCCATTCATCAATCGATCACCACCCCGACTTGTTGGCCCTGCGCGCGAATTACGACCGCGTCGCCGAGTCGATGAGTGCGCACGTCACCTTCGGGCTGGCGCTGCTGACGGGCCTGTATGTGGCCGCGTCACCGTGGCTGGTGGGTTTCAGCGCCACGGGATCGCTTGCCACGTCGAACCTGATCGCCGGGGTCGCCGCGGCGTTCTTGGCGTACGGGTTCGCAACGGCGCTCGACCGTGCACACGGGTTGACCTGGACGATGCCGGTGCTCGGCATGTGGGTCATCGCGTCCCTGTGGATCCTGCCGGGCGTCACGCTGACCACCGGCATGACGTGGTCGAACGTGATCGCGGGTGCGTTGCTGACCCTGTTGGGCCTCAACGCCACCTACTTCGGCAGGCGCACACGCGCGGCGGCCACCCACGCATAGCATCCAAACCCGTTGAGCGAGGCGGCGATCGGGGCTAGCCGCAGACCGCACCGTTCGCCGCCGTGCTCACCAGCTTGACGTACTTGGCCAGTACGCCCGTCTTGTAGCGCGGCGGGGGAGGGGTGAAACCCTTTCGCCGGGAATCGAATTCGCTCCCGTCGACCAGCACGTCCAGCACGCGGTTCGCGACGTCCAGGCGGATCGGGTCGCCGTCGCGCAGGAAGGCGATTGGCCCGGCGTCGACCGCCTCCGGCGCGATGTGCCCCACGCACAGGCCGGTCGTCCCGCCCGAGAACCGGCCGTCGGTCAGCAGTAGCACGTCTTTACCCAGGCCGGCGCCCTTGATGGCGCCGGTGATGGCGAGCATCTCGCGCATCCCCGGACCGCCCTTGGGACCCTCGTACCGGATCACCACGGCGTCGCCCTTGGTGATCGTCCCGTCCTCCAGGGCATCCAGCGCGGCCCGCTCACCGTCGAAAACCCTTGCCGTGCCCTCGAACACGTCAGAGTCGAAGCCGGCCGACTTGACCACCGCGCCCTCGGGCGCCAGCGATCCGCGCAGGATGGTGATGCCCCCGGTCGGGTGGATGGGATTGTCCAGCGCCCGCAGCACCTTGCCGTCGGGGTCGGGTGGGTCGATCGCGGCCAGGTTCTCGGCGACGGTCTCGCCCGTCACCGTCAGGCAGTCGCCGTGCAGCAGGCCCGCATCCAACAGCGCCTTCATCGCCACCGGCACGCCGCCGATTTGGTCGACGTGCGACATGACGTGGCGACCGAACGGCTTGACGTCGGCCAGGTGCGGCACTTTCGAACCGATCCGGCTGAAGTCGTCGAGGGACAGCTCCACGTCGGCCTCGTGCGCGATCGCCAGCAGGTGCAGCACGGCGTTGGTGGATCCGCCGAACGCCATCACCACCGCGATCGCGTTCTCGAAGGCCTCCTTGGTCAGGATGTCGCGGGCGGTGATCCCGCGCCGCAGCAACTCGACGACGGCCGCACCGCTGCGGCGGGCGAACCCGTCGCGGCGGTAATCGGTCGCCGGTGGGGCCGCGCTGCCGGGCAGCGACATGCCGAGCGCCTCCGCGGCGCTGGCCATCGTGTTGGCGGTGTACATGCCGCCGCACGCGCCCTCGCTGGGACAGATCGCGCGTTCGATGGCGTCGACGTCCTCCCGGGGCATCAGGCCGCGCGCGCACGCGCCCACCGCCTCGAACGCGTCGATGATGGTGACCTCGCGTTCGGTTCCGTCGGACAGCTTGGCCCGCCCGGGCAGGATCGACCCCGCGTAGAGGAACACCGCCGCCAGGTCCAGGCGCGCGGCGGCCATCAGCATCCCGGGCAGGGACTTGTCGCAGCCGGCCAGCAGCACCGAGCCGTCGAGGCGCTCGGCCTGCATCACGGTCTCGACGCTGTCGGCGATCACCTCGCGCGACACCAGTGAGAAGTGCATGCCCTCGTGGCCCATCGAGATGCCGTCGGACACCGAGATCGTCCCGAACTCCAGCGGGAAGCCGCCGGCCGCGAACACGCCCTCCTTGACCGCCTTGGCGAGCCGGTCCAGCGAGAGGTTGCACGGCGTGATCTCGTTCCACGACGACGCCACCCCGATCTGCGGCTTGGCGAAGTCCTCGTCGCCCATGCCGACCGCCCGCAGCATGCCCCGCGCGGCGGCCTTCTCCAGGCCGTCGGTTACGTCACGGCTGCGCGGTTTGATGTCGGTGACTCCGGACGCATCGCGTGTTGTGGCCATCCTGCAAGTATGCGTGAACAGGCCGGACGGCAAATGTGCGGGTCATACCCGGGCGGGGTATAAAGTGGAATCGTGACGCCGGCCCGGCCACGCGCGGCGGGCGTGGATGGGCAGGGGTGAAGGACAGGATGACGAACGCGCACGGATATTCGCAGCAGAAGGACAACTACGCCAAGCGGCTGCGGCGCATCGAGGGTCAGGTGCGCGGCATCGCGCGGATGATCGAAGAGGACAAGTACTGCATCGACGTCCTCACCCAGATCAGCGCGGTCAACAGCGCGCTGCGTTCGGTCGCCCTGAATTTGCTCGACGAGCACCTCAACCACTGCGTCACCCGCGCCGTGGCCGAGGGCGGCGACGACGCCGACCAGAAGCTCGCCGAGGCCTCCGCCGCCATCGCGCGCCTCGTTCGTTCCTGATTGGTGACCGAGTTGAGACCCGGATTACGGCCCCGATAAGGGAGGAGCCGTAGTTGCGGTCCGTACGGTAAGGCAGTGTGATCGCATTAGGCGCGACAACCCAGGAACTGGGTAGCCCGGCCGATACCGACGCCATGACTGCCGAAACCAATGCTGCCGCCCGAACGTGGACGCCACGGGTCGCGGCCCAGCTTGTGGTGCTGGCGGCGGCGGCCTTTACCTACGTGACCGCCGAGATCCTGCCCGTCGGCGCGCTGCCGGCGATCGCCCGCAACCTGCACGTCAGCCTGGTCCTCGTCGGGACCCTGCTGTCGTGGTACGCCCTGGTCGCGGCGCTGACCACGATTCCGCTGGTGCGCTGGACCGCGCACCTGCCGCGCCGCCGGGTGCTCGTGCTGAGCCTGACCTGCCTGACCGTCTCGCAGATGATCTCGGCGGTGGCCCCCACCTTCGAAGTACTGGCCGCCGGTCGCGTGCTGTGCGCGATCACGCACGGGCTGCTGTGGTCGGTCATCGCGCCGATCGCGACGCGGCTGGTACCGCCGAGCCACGCCGGCCGCGCGACGATGTCGATCTACGTCGGAACCAGCCTGGCGCTGGTGGTCGGTAGCCCGCTGACGGCGGCCATGAGCCTGATGTGGGGCTGGCGCCTGGCGGTGGTGTGTGTGACCGTGGCGGCCGTCATCGTCACGGTGGCCGCGCGGGCGCTGCTGCCGGAGATGGTGCTCACCGAGGACCAGCTGAAGTGCGTGGGCCCCCGGTCCCGCCACCACCGCAACCGCCGGCTGATCATCGTCAGCATCATCACCATGGTCGGCGTGACCGGGCACTTCGTCTCCTACACCTACATCGTGGAGATCATCCGCGAGGTCGTCGGCGTGCGGGGGCCGAACCTGGCATGGGTGCTGGCCGCCTACGGCGTGGCGGGGGTGATAGCCGTCGGCCTGGTGGCGCGGCCGCTGGACCGCAGGCCCAAGGGGGCGATCATCGGGTGCCTGGCCGGTTTGACGGCCGCATTCGTGGTGCTGACCGCGCTGGCACTGGGCGGCCGCCCCGCCGCGGCCGCGGCCCTGATCGGGACGGCCGCGATCGTGCTGTGGGGGGCGATGGCCACCGCCGTGTCGCCGATGATGCAGTCCGCGGCGATGCGCAGCGGCGCCGACGACCCCGACGGGGCGTCGGGGCTCTACGTGACGGCTTTCCAGGTGGGCATCATGGCGGGCGCGCTGGCGGGCGGGCTGCTCTACGAGCGCAGCGTAGTGCTCATGCTGACCGCGTCGGCCGGTTTGATGGCGGCCGCGC
>NZ_LZJB01000081.1:0-5777 GCF_001666895.1 Mycobacterium sp. E3298 | reverse complement strand
CCACGTTGGCGGTGTTCCACACGGTCTTGAGGGCCTCGCGCCCACCCGATAACAGCCAGCTGCGGGTGTCGGTCCGGTGCCGCAATTCGTCGATCTCCTGGCGGCTGCGCACCAGCAACCGCGAAAGCACGGCGAGCGCGACGGCTTCGATCACGGCGATGCCGGCCAAGACGTAGACCGCGATATGCAGCGCATCACCCACGCAAGCATCCTGCCAAGGCCCCGATGGCTTGCGGTTGTCGGGCCTGTGTGCGGTGTCTAGTGTTAGGTCCGACCGCCGCGGGTAGTGAGTCTCTAGAGCCAACGACTTCGGAGGTGCGGGCTTGGCTGACGGCGGGGACAACTCTTCGAACAAGCTGGTGATCTTCGGCATCACCGGCGATCTGGCGCGCAAGATGACCTACCGCGCCTTATACCGCCTCGAGGCCCGCAAGTTGCTCGACGTCCCGATCGTCGGCGTGGCCAGCGACGACATGCCGCTCGAGAAGCTGGTCGAGCGCGCCCGCGAGGCCATCAAGGCCTCCGGCGAGAAGTTCGACGACGCGGTCTTCGACCGGCTCGCGGCCCGGCTGTCCTATCTGCACGGCGATGTCACCGACGAAGAGCTGTACGGCCGGCTCGCGAAGAAGATCGGCAAGGATTGCCGCCCGCTGTACTACCTGGAAATGCCGCCGTCCCTGTTCGCGCCGATCGTCGAAAACCTCGCCAAGGCCGACCTGCTGGAATGCAGCCGCGTCGCGGTGGAAAAGCCGTTCGGCCATGACCTGGCCTCGGCGCGCGACCTCAACGCCCGGCTGCGTGCGGTGCTCGACGAGGACCAGATCCTGCGGGTGGACCACTTCCTGGGCAAGCAGCCCGTCGAAGAGCTGCAATACCTGCGCTTCGCGAACAACGCCCTGGCCAAGCTGTGGGACCGCGACAGCATTTCCGAAATCCACATCACCATGGCCGAGGATTTCGGCATCGAGGACCGCGGCAAGTTCTACGACGCGGTGGGCACGCTGCGCGACGTCGTGCAGAACCATCTGCTGCAGGTGCTCGCGCTGGTCGCGATGGAGCCCCCGGTCGGTCCCAGCGCCGACGACCTGAACGACAAGAAGGCCGAGGTGTTCCGGGCGATGCCGGCCCTGGATCCCGAGCGGTGCGTGCGCGGCCAGTACCGCGGCTACACCGACGTCGACGGGGTGGCCAAGGATTCGCAGACCGAGACCTACATCGCGCTGCGGACCGAGATCGACAACTGGCGCTGGGCCGGTGTGCCGATCTTCCTGCGCGCCGGAAAAGCACTGCCCGAGAAGGTGACCGAGGTGCGGATGTTCCTCCACCACGTTCCGGGATTCTCGTTTCTGCCGAACCGCCGGCCACCCGAGCCCAACCAGATCGTGCTGCGCATCGATCCCGATCCCGGGATGCGGTTGCAGTTGTCGGCCCAAGTCGGCGACGGCTGGCACGACGTGCACCTGGACTCGTCGTTCGCCGAGGATCTCGGGGAAGCCGTGCGGCCCTACGAACGGCTCCTCTACGCCGCGCTCACCGGGGACCGGCAGCTCTTCGCCCGGGAAGACGCGATCGAGGAGACGTGGCGGATCGTGCAGCCCGTGCTGGACAAGCCGAGCCGCATCCACCACTACGAGCAGGGCTCGTGGGGGCCCGAGGCCGCGCAGTCGCTGCTCCACGGTCATCGCAGCTGGCAGGAGCCGTGGCTGCCCAAGCGCACGTCGTCACAGTAAGGAGATCGGGAAGAGATGCAGCTCGGGATGATCGGACTCGGCCGGATGGGCGCCAACATCGTCCGCCGCGTCGCCACGGATGGACACGAATGCGTGGTCTACGACCACAACCCCGACGCGGTCAAGGCGATGGCGGGGGAGGAGAGGACCACCGGTGTGTCGTCGCTGCGGGAGCTCGCCGAGAAGCTGACCGCTCCGCGGGTCGTCTGGGTGATGGTGCCGGCGGGCACGATCACGACGGGGGTCATCGAGGAGCTGGCGAAGACGCTGGAGTCCGGCGACATCGTCATCGACGGCGGCAACTCGTACTACCGTGACGACATCAGCCACGCAAAAACCTTGTCCGAGAACGGAATTCACCTGCTCGACTGCGGCACCAGCGGTGGCGTTTGGGGCAGGGAACGCGGCTATTGCCTGATGATCGGCGGTGACGACGAGGCCTTTCTGCACGCCGAGCCGATCTTCGCCAGCGTCGCGCCCGGGGTGGACGCGGCGCCGCGCACGCCGGGCCGCGACGGCGAGGTCGACCGATCGGAAAAGGGTTACCTGCACTGTGGGCCGTCCGGCGCCGGGCACTTCGTCAAGATGGTGCACAACGGCATCGAGTACGGCATGATGGCCTCGCTCGCCGAGGGGCTCAACATCCTGCGCAACGCCGACATCGGCAAGCAGGTGCAGGAGGGTGACGCCGAAACGGCGCCGCTGTCGAATCCCGAGTTCTACCAATACGACTTCGACATCCCCGAGGTTGCCGAGGTGTGGCGCAGGGGCAGCGTGATCGGCTCCTGGCTGCTCGACCTGGCCGCGATCGCGCTGCACGATTCGCCCGACCTCAAGGAGTTCTCCGGGCGGGTTTCCGACTCCGGCGAGGGGCGGTGGACCGCCATCGCGGCGATCGACGAGGGCGTGCCGTCGCCCGTGCTGACGACCGCGCTGCAGTCGCGCTTCGCCTCGCGGTCACTCGATGACTTCGCCAATAAGGCGTTGTCGGCGATGCGCAAGCAGTTCGGCGGGCACGCCGAGAAGCCGGCCAACTAGGGGCGGGTCGCCACCGTCGGATTTAGTGGCGATCGCGAGGGCGGCCTAGCCGGGCGATGCGGGTCGCCACCGTCGGATTTAGTGGCGATCGCGAGGGCGGCCTAGCCGGGCGATGCGGGTCGCCACCGTCGGATTTAGTGGCGATCGCGAGGGCGGCCTAGCCGGGCGATGCGGGTCGCCACCGTCGGATTTAGTGGCGATCGCGAGGGCGGCCTAGCCGGGCGATGCGGGTCGCCACCGTCGGATTTAGTGGCGATCGCGAGGGCGGCCTAGCCGGGCGATGCGGGTCGCCACCGTCGGATTTAGTGGCGATCGCGAGGGCGGCGTAGCCGGGCGATGCGGGTCGCCACCGTCGGATTTGGTGGCGATCGCGAGGGCGGCGTAGCCGGGCGATGCGGGTCGCCACCGTCGGATTTGGTGGCGATCGCGAGGGCGGCGTAGCCGGGCGATGCGGGTCGCCACCGTCGGATTTGGTGGCGATCGCGAGGGCGGCGTAGCCGGGCGATGCGGGTCGCCACCGTCGGATTTGGTGGCGATCGCGAGGGCGGCGTAGCCGGGCGATGCGGGTCGCCACCGTCGGATTTGGTGGCGATCGCGAGGGCGGCGTAGCCGGGCGATGCGGGTCGCCACCGTCGGATTTGGTGGCGATCGCGAGGGCGGCGTAGCCGGGCGATGCGGGTCGCCACCGTCGGACTCAGTGGCGTTTGACGAACTTCACCACGGCGTCGCTGAACGCATCGTTGTCGTCACCGGCCGCGGTGTGCCCGGCTTTGGGCAGCTCGACGAACTCCGCGCGGGGCACCGTGGCCAGAAAGTGCCGAACGCCCTCGGGGCTCACGACGTCGGACAGCTTCCCGCGGATCAGCAGCACCGGAATCGACAGGCTCTTCGCGGCCTGCTCGAACTTCTCCGTGCGCAACTCGGGATCGTCGCCCGGCTTGGTCATGAACGCCGGATCCCAGTGCCAGTACCAGCGGCCGTCGCGGAGGCGCAGGTTCTTCTTCAACCCCTCGGGGCTGCGGGGCTTGTCCCGATACGGCAGGTAGGCGGCGACGGCGTCGGCGGCCTCCTCCAGCGAGTCGAAACCGTCGAGGCCGCTGATCATGAAATCGCGAATGCGGGCGCTGCCGCCCTTCTCGAATCGCGGCACCACGTCGACGAGGACCAGTCGGGTCACGTTTGCCGGCCCGGCCCGGTGGGCGGCGAGGATGCCGGTCAGCCCGCCCATGCTCGCCCCGATGATCATCACCGGCCGGCCGATCGCCTCGATCACCCGGAGGACGTCGGCGGTCAGGGTGTCGACGTCGTAGTCGGCGTTGGGCGCGCGATCACTGTCACCGTGTCCCCGGCTGTCGAGCGCCACGACGTGCAGGCCCTCGTCGGCCAGGATTTGACCGGTGTTTTTCCACGAATGCCGGTTCTGGCCGCCACCGTGCAGCATCAGGACGCTGGGCCGGCCCGCGCCGTCGGTCCCGCGATTCCATTCGTCGGCGACCAGGGTGATCCCGCCGGCACCGGAAAACTCGACCGTCTCGGGGGTGCTGGTGACGGTGCTCATGCGACCTGACGTTACATAGCGCGTATATGCACCGTTCGCCGGGTCGACGGCGCGATGAGTTTCCGCACCGGCCGGGGTCTATGAGGAAGACACCAACGAGCCAACAAGGAGGGCGCCGCCCATGCCATCGATCACCCCGTCGCTGTGGTTCGACCACAACTTGGAGGACGCGGCCAGGTTCTACACCTCGGTCTTCCCGAACTCCCACATCGAGGGCTTCAATCGGACCACCGAGGCCGGACCCGGCGAGCCGGGCACCGTCCTGTCCGGCAGCTTCGTGCTGGACGGCACCCGCTTCATCGGGATCAACGGCGGCCCGCACTTCCGGTTCAGCGAGGCGGTGTCCTTCACGATCCACTGCAAGGACCAGGACGAGGTCGACTACTACTGGGAACGGCTGACCGACGGCGGCGAGGAGTCGCAATGCGGCTGGTGCAAAGACCGCTTCGGCCTGAGCTGGCAGATCGTGCCGGACCGGCTTTATGAGTTGATCGGTGGTCCCGACCGGGCGCGCGCGGCGGCGGCCACGCAGGCGATGTATGGCATGCGCAAGATCGTCATCGCCGATTTGGACCGAGCCGCCGCGGAGGTATAGCGAAAATCCCTGTTGCAGCTGCAATTTGACCGCTTCGGGCATGCGGTCGGTGCGGCGTGGACCCACACGCGTTAGGTTGGTCCGTGCGGACGCGCCGAGCAGGGAGTGAACATGGGTGAACCTGGCTGGATCGACGTGCCGACCCCCGCCGGGAACCTGAAGGCACTCACCTGGGGGCCCCGTGACGCCCCCCTCGCGTTGTGCCTGCATGGTTTCCCCGACACGCCCTACGGATTTCGCAAGGTCGCTCCCCGGCTCGTGGAGGCGGGCTGGCGGGTGGTGGCACCGTTCATGCGCGGGTACGCCCCGTCCTCGATCCCGGCCGACGGCAGCTATCACGTGGGCGCGATGATGGACGACGCTCTGCGGGCCCGCGCGGCCGCCGGCGGCACCGACGCCGACGTGGTGATCGGCCACGATTGGGGCGCGATCGCCACCACCGGGCTGGCCGCCATGCCCGACAGCCCCTTCGCCAAGGCCGTGATCATGTCCGTGCCGCCGTCGGCGGCCTTCCGCCGCAAGGCCGGCGCCGGCGAGCGTGCCCGGCTGGTCGCACACCTGGCGCGCCAGCTGTTGCGCAGCTGGTACATCATGTACTTCCAATTGCCATGGCTGCCAGAGCGTTCCGAGCCTTGGGTGCTGCCGCTGCTGTGGCGTCGATGGTCGCCGGGATACCGCGCTGACGAGGATTTGCGTCACGTCGACGCGGCAATCGGAACGCCGGAAAGCTGGCGCGCGGCGCTGGGGCCCTACCGCGCCACGATCCGCAACACCCGCCCGCCCGCGCGGTATGCCGAGCTGAACGAGCTGTGGACCGAAGAGCCCGTATGGCCGTGCCTGTACCTGCATGGTCGCG